>JAPKZJ010000070.1 GCA_026393855.1 Candidatus Aminicenantes bacterium | reverse complement strand
AAAACGGCCCCGGCTTTTCCTACGATCTCTGGCGGCTAATAGTGAAGTTGATAAAATAGGGATTCACTATCTAATTCGGGTTTACATCGAATTGCGGCTAATCCCCTCCCTATACATATCGTTCCTGGCGTGAAGTTCACGGGGCCAACGGGAGCTCGAACTGACATCAAAATATCGCCCTTATTAGCGATCTTCGTGATTTGATTCGTCCAAGTTGTCGGGGCCTTAAGAATTCTTTCGCCGAATTCCCTTTTTCCCTGGTAGAATGGCATTCCTTTACCAGTTGAATTATAAGCTTTCCCATCCGGCGATTGCCCGGCAATGACATCGCAAAGATCGCCAATCGCGACTCGTTTTCGATCATTTCTTTGGGACGCCATAATTACGCCTAATCGAGAGAGAAAAAACAATTGCATAATTGCACAAGATGCGCAGCCATTGTCCGCATAATTCGGCTAGTTAATGATTTCCCAGTCGCTGACTGGGAAATTCCAAAACTAGATACGTGTGCTTTCATAACAACAGATCCCGGACTTTCTTTAACACCTCTTCGCTTTCGGCATCCAACGCAGCAATTTCGTCCAATATGTCCTTGGGGCTCCGAAGCTTCACTTCCTCGCCCCCATTGGGATTCTTCACGGAAAGATCATATGTCGTCTGATCGATGGTTCGAGCGTCGATGCTCCAGCTCTTAGGAGAATCGGCCTTGGTCTTTTGCAGCTTTACGAACTCGGCCAGGTCATCGTCGTTGAGCGGATTCGTCTTGCCGAGGTTTCTGCCCGGATCGAGCTTGTAATACCAAATATTCTTGGTCGGCGCGCCCTTCTCGAAGAACAGCACGACCGTCTTTACGCCCGCCCCTTGGAAGGTGCCGCCGGGGCAATCCAGCACGGTATGGAGATTGCTGGAATCCAAAAGCATCTGACGCAGGCTGACCGAGGCGTTGTCGGTGTTGGAGAGGAAGGTGTTCTTGATAACGATGCCCGCCCGGCCGCCGGCCTTGAGCATTTTGATGAAGTGCTGGAGGAAAAGAAAGGCCGTCTCCCCCGTCCGGATGGGGAAGTTCTGCTGGACCTCGTGGCGTTCCTTGCCGCCAAAAGGCGGATTGGCTAGGATCACGTCCATGCGGTCTCTATCCTGGATGTCGGAGACATTCTCGGCCAGCGTATTGGTGTGGACGATATTAGGCGCGTCGATCCCATGCAGGATCATGTTCATGATGGCGATGACGTAAGCGAGGGATTTCTTTTCTTTCCCGAAAAAAGTGCGTTCCTGAAGGGTCGCCACGTCGCGGGTGCTGAGCTTATAAGCCGATTTCATATAATCGAACGACTCGCATAGAAATCCCGCCGAGCCACAGGCCCCATCATAGATCTTCTCGCCGACTTTGGGCTTGACGACCTGGACCATGGCCCGGATCAGAGGCCGGGGCGTGTAGTACTCGCCGCCGTTGCGGCCCGCGTTGCCCATGTTCTTGATCTTGGCTTCATAGAGGTGCGAGAGCTCGTGCTTCTCAGTCTGGGAGCGGAAGCGCAGCTCGTCGATATGGTCGATGATCTCGCGCAGGTTGTAGCCGCTTTGGATCTTGTTCTTGATCTCGCCGAAGATCTCGCCGATCTTGTATTCGATCGTGTCGGGTCCGCTGGCCTTTTGCTTAAAATTTTGCAGATAGACGAATAGCTTCTGGTTGACGAAATCGCGCAGGTCGTCGCCCGTTGCGGCTCGATTATGGTCGATCTGGCCGTCCTTGCCCTTGGGGGCGGCCCATTCGTCCCAACGATAGGGCTTATCGAGGAGGAACGAGTGTTTCTTGCCGTGCAAAGCCGCTTCGGTAGCTCGGTCCTGCTCCAGGGCATCCAAGTACTTTAGGAAAAGAAGCCAGGAAGATTGCTCGGTATAATCGAGCTCGGTCGTACAGCCGGCTTCTTTGCGCAGAATGTCGTCGATGTTTCTGAAAGCTTGTTCGAACATATGCCTCTGATTCCCGTAATCGGCGTGGCATTCCTCTACCACGCTCTACGTATTATATGCCAGGAATTGACAAAAGCCAGCCTCCTCAAGGGGCGGAATGATCAGGATTTCCATTAACGCGCAAAGCCCTTATAATGAGAATCAATCTGTTTTCTTATGGGAGGGGTGCCATGCCCAAACGCGAGCCGACGATTCGATGCTGGGCTGCGGGATTCTTTCTGGCGGCTTCGGCACTCCTGCTCGGGCAATCAAACCCGGTCCCCAGCTTTCGATTTCTACGGGAAGATCCCAACGCCCGCCTGAATAAAAATATCGTGCAGGAGCTGAAGCGGCGCACGATTCAGCCGACCAAGGATCAGGCCAGGGAGATTCTGAAATCGCTGCTCGACACGGGCTTCGACACGGGCCTCGAGCCATGGTTCTTTCTATCCGCAGCCAAACACCTTGGGGATGCTTTCGACAAGGAGCTTCGGGCCGAATATAACCGCCGGCTCAAGGCGACATTGGACGAGGACGATGTCAAGACATTCGGCGTCGACGAGACGGGAGCTAGTAACGATTTCTATTTGAACGAGTCGGAGGAGGACCCGGCCGCTTCCCAATACGCGTTCCGGTGCCTCGATTTCGACGGCGACAAGTCCATCGATCTGGTGATCTTCAACCAGGTCTTTTTCGGGCCTTCGCAGGGGCTGGTCTTCTGCGGCCGGAGCGGTGGAGCGTTCTCGTATCTGTTCGATTGCTCCGGCGCCATTGCTAAAATCGAAAGGATAGGCGACAAGCTTTATGTCCGGTACGTCGTCACGATCATCGAGCCCTCCGAGACGGAGATCCTGGCCGGCATCGCCTATGATTTCAAGACGAAGGCGTGTTCATTGGATTCGAAGCTCTATTATGCCCAGCAGACCCGGTTCCCGAAGGCGCTGGGGCGTCCGGAGCCGTTCGAGACGAGCACGGCGGTCACTCTGCGGTTCAGCCCCACGGTCGACGACAAGGAAAACCTGAAGAACGCCAACGGCTATTTCGACTACACGACGACGCGCACCCTTCGGGGCAATGCGGTCGCCGAGTTCCCAAAATCGGCCGGCGGGTTCGTTCTAGCCCGCGAGAACGGCTGGGCCTTCGTCGCCTTCGGCATTAAGGTCATGCCCGCGGAGACCAGCCTACACCATGGGATGGAGCCCGGACGCTTCGATAAGGCCGCCCAGAAATGGGTGCCGATCGATTCGCCCCGTCAGTACTACTGCGGCTGGATCGACAGCCGGGCGATCGTCGGAATGAAATAAGCCTATTGGCCCCCCGCTTTGCGCGCGCTCCAGGTGAAGGTGTATTCCTCCCAGGGCTTGACGCCGTTGCGGCGATTCCCGGAGAACTCGGAATCGGCAATATAAACCGCGCCTCCCGCGGACGCGCGGATGAGTCCGTCGCCGTCCGCTCCCTTCAGGAACGGGGACCAGGTCGGAAACGAACTTTCCTCGCGCTTCAGGTTGACTTCATAGTCGACCCAAAGCCTGTTGTCGGCATTCGTGAGGTCGGCGGCCCGGAAATAATCGCCCAAGGCCTCCAAATGGATCTTATAGACGCCCGTCTCGCTTCGATAGGCCTTGCCCTGGATTTTGAAATGCCGCTTCTGGGGAGCTTCTCTCATCTTGTAGCTGTAGGAAGGAGAGGTCACTCCGCCGGCGGAGAGCGTTCCGGACGCCATTTTGTCGGAAACCGAGCCCGCGGCTTTGCCCCAGTCTCCTTTTTTTTCGGGAGCCGGCGGTGACATGTACGGCATCATACCCAACAGTCCCTTGACGGCGCCGGCCAGGGCGTCCACGCCGCTCAAATCAGGCTCCAGATTAAAGAGGATGACGCCCTCCCCCTCGAGGTGCTGATCGGGGTAGACATGGAAGAAGAACTCCACGATATGCTTGGTCGTCAGGGTCATGACATTGAACTTGCCGCCGCCGAGTCGGGCCTCGCGCCGGAACCGCACTTCCGCCCCCGCGCCTTTGCCTTCCCAATCCCCCTCCAGCTCGGTGAAGGATTCGATCGGCTTGGTCGCGCCGGTCATCTTTCCGGTGTCGCGGCCGTCGCGGCCCTTTGTCCCACCCTGGCCCTGGCCGCCGCTCGTCCCGGTCTCGCCCGTCTTCTTCCAGATGGAATAGCCGTCGCCCGCCGTCAGAATCTTCATCGGCAGGGATAGAGATTCACCGTCGAAGATATAAATCTTATCTTGGCAGCCGAAGGGCATCTTGTCGAAGCGCAGGGTGATCCGGTTGCCTTGGATGACGTACGTGCCTTTGTCGGCTTGGACGCCGCCCGGCCGCAGGGAGCTGAAGACGACATTTCCGTCGGCGAAGGTCAGCGTGACGATCGCACCCGCTTCGGGTTTGCCGCCGTCGGAATCCTCGACAAAATTGAATACCCCGCCGAGCTTGCCCGCTTGGGCCGCGGCGTGTCCGGAAACGGATGGGCCCAGCAACGCCAGCGCCAGCACCGACAGGACGCCGATGAGCGTGCTTTTTTTCATTTATCGCTCCCTTTCTTCCTGGAGGTCATGGCCCCATTATAGCCGCATCATATGGGTTTGAAACCTAACGCTCCAGCTCGCGCCCAACGCCCAAACGAAGAGCGTTGTCATAAGCTCGGGCGGCGGCGTAGAGATCTTGGACGGCGAGGCCCACGGATTTGAAGAGGGTGATCTCGGCGGGCGACCGGCGGCCTTCGGCCCGGCCGATGAGGATATCGCCCAGGGTCAGATCGAAGCGGGATCGATCGATCATCCCCGCGGCAAGCGGCTGGAGCAGATCGCCCGCCTCCTCGAGAGCGGCCCCGGTTTGATCGACGACGGTGCGGGCCCGGCGGACGGTCTCGGCCGGGATCTCGGCCCGTTCGGGCTGGTAGACGCCGACGGCATTGATATGCGTCCCGGGTGCAATATCGCCGTCGGCGAAGAGCGGCGTTCGCGAATTCGTCGCCGTGCAGACGATGTCCGCACCCTGGAGCATGGCGGCGGGGTCGGACGCGGGATGAACGAGCACGCTCAACCGCCCGGACATCTCGGCCGCAAAGGCCTCGGCCGCAGGCGCAATAGGATCGAAAACACGGGCTTCACGGATGGGCCGAACGGCGGCGATCGCCTCGAGTTGGGCGCGGGCCTGGACCCCGGCGCCGAAAATGGCAGCTACCGCGCCGCCGGGGCGGGCCAGGACATCCGTCGCCAGGCCGGACACCGCCCCCGTTCGCAGGGCCGTCAGCGACGCGCCGTCGAAGATGGCTAACGGAACGCCCGTTTGGCCGTCGACAAGCATAAAGAGGGCCTGGGCCAGGGGCAGGCCTATGGTGCGATTGCGATCGTAGAGCGTGATGAGCTTGACGCCCAGACGGGAAATCCCGTTGCTCCGGCTGGACATGATCAAGCTGACTTCATCGCCTTCGGGATTCGCCATCCGCGTTCGCGGCGGCATAGCCACGGCGCCGTTTGCCAAGTCGCGAAAGGCCTCCCTCATGGCTTCCACGGCCGCACGCATGGGCAAAGCCCGGCGTACGTCTTCCGCACCGAGATAGAGAAGCGGCGGCCTTGTCGCGGGCGCGCCGCTCACGGCTTGTCCCCTCCCAGCCGCGATTTCATGGCCAGGGCCGAGTGCGTCAGTGCGAGGCCGCCGCGGGCGGTGCAGCGCAGCTCCGCGGGCAGCAGGCGGCCGACGGAATAGACCGCGTCGATCGTCTCGTCGAGCGGGATCGGGTTCGCATAGCCGCCCAGGACGAGGTCGGCGCAGACGAAGGCCGAAGCGGCTGCCACGGCGTTACGGGTATGACAGGGGATCTCGACCAATCCCTGGACCAGGTCGCAGACCGAGCCCATGGTGTTCTGATAGGCGATGGCGGCCGCGTCGCAGGCTTGGCGGGCGCTTCCGCCGCAGGCGTCGACGACGGCGGCGGCGGCCATGGCCCCGGCGGCGCCGATTTCGACCTGGCATCCGGCCACTTCCGCGGCAAAGGTGGCTCGCTGGGCAGTAATTACGCCGATGACGCCGGCGGCCAGAAGAGATAAAGCGATCTCGTCGCGGGAAAGATGCCGTTCCTCGGCCAGCGTGAGGATTGTTCCTGGGATCGTTCCGGCCGAACCGCCGGTGGGCGCGGCGCAGACGACCCCCATGGCGCTGTTGACGTGCATGACCGCCAAGGCGCGCGCGGCCGCCCGGGCCGACGGGCCGCCGAGTGCGAGGCGGCCTTCCGCTTCCGCCCGAAAAACCGAGCCGGCGCTGGCCGCCAGGAGCTGCATCCCCGAAAACGCGGGATCGAGCCCGCGGGCCGCGGCCGCGGCCATGATGTCGTAACGGCGGAGCATTTCGGCGATCACTTCCTCCGGCCGCAGCCCAAGGATCCGGGTTTCGTACTCGAGGCCCGCTCGCCCCAACGACCAGCCGCGCTTTTCGCACAGCCGGACTAGCGCCTCCGCATCGAAGAAAAGCGGCTCGGCGATTTGAACGAGATAGACCGGGGCCGATTCGCGGATGATAGCGCCCGGGACAAGCTCTTCGACGGATGACCGTATAAATCCCGACAGCGCCTTTGAGCGTCTGGCGACGAAGGCCTGACGGCCGCCTAGGGCGATCGGATTCGGGCCGCTCATGAGGGCGCCGTCGCCGGCGAGTGCGGCCGCCAGAAAGGCTTGTTGGGAGTGGGCGGCTTCGATGAAAAGCTCGAAGGCGGAGCCGTTAAAAGCGATTTCAATGCCGTCCAGGCTGATGATCTCTACGTCTCCCCCGCCGATCGAACGGGCTTCGACGGAAAAGATCTCCCCGGCCGCGTCGCGGACATCAATCATCATGGCGTTGGGATGATCGGGATGCTCCAGCGGCCGGATCTGGAAGAGAAGACGGAGCCCGGCCCGGGGCGCATCCTCGAGGGCGGTGAAGAACGACTCGTCGGTCAGCGGCTTGCCCATGAAGCCCATGGCGAAGGCCCGATCCGCGCCCTGCTGGGCGTAGGTGCGGGCGTAAGAGCCGTTCGGATCGAAGGTGACGGCGGCCCGGCTGATGGAACCTCCGGCCAGGGAGCGGACCATGCAGCCGAGATGATAAGCCCCCGCGGTGTGGGAGCTGGACGGCCCGCGCATCACGGGGCCCAGGACATGGTTGAAGATGCTGAAGCGCTTCACGGCTGCGGGCTCACGGGCGGGCCAGCTTTTTCTTGGTCCATTCGAGCAATCCGCCGGCCCGGACGATGTCGAGGACGGACTCGGGCAAGGGGGGAAACTTGAATTCGCGGCCGGCGGAGAGAATGCGGCCGCCCTCGAAATCGATCTCGATCTCGTCGCCGGAGCGAAGAGCGTCGGGGGCGTCGAGCGCCTGCAGGACGGCCAACCCGAGGTTGATGGCGTTGCGGAAGTAGATCCGGGAGAAGGATTTGGCTACCACGGCCTGGACGCCGGCGTAGCGGAGGCAGGCGGCGGCCTGCTCGCGCGAGCTGCCGCAGCCGAAGTTTTTTCCGGCCACGATCACGTCGCCGGGCTTGACGGCCGCGGCGAACGACGGATCCAGATCCTCCAGCGACTTCTTGGCCATCTCGGCCGGTTCGAGCTGTTGGTAGGTGTATTTGCCGGCGTAGATGACGTCGGTGTTGACGTCGTCGCCGTACTTCCAGACGCGGCCCTTGCTCATAGGTATTTCCTCGGGTCGGCGATCTTGCCCTCCAGGGCCGAGGCGGCGACGGTGGCGGGCGAGGCGAGGTAGATCTCGGAGCCGCGGCCTCCCATGCGCCCCTTGAAGTTGCGGTTGGACGTCCCGACCACGACTTCGCCGGGGGCCAGGAGCCCTTCGTGGGCGCCCAGGCAGGGGCCGCAACCGGGGTTCAGGATGACGCCTCCCGCCTCGGAGAGCGTCTCCAGGAGGCCGGCCTTCATGGCTTCGAGATAAACGGCGCGGGAAGCGGGAAGGACGAGCAGGCGGATATGCGGGTGGACCGATCGGCCGCGGAGGATGCGGGCCGCGACTTCGAGGTCCTCGAAGCGGCCGTTGGTGCAGGTGCCGAGCAGGGCTTGGTGGAACGGCTTGCCCGCGACCTCGCGGACCGGCTTGACGTTGTCCACAGTATGAGGACAGGCGATTTGCGGTTCGAGGACGGACAAATCGTATTGGAGGACGGCCTCATAAGCGGCGTCGGGATCGGATCGAACCGGCTCGAAATCGCCGCGGCCGTGCTTTCGGGCCCAGGCCAGGGTCAGCTCGTCGGGCTCGAAATAGCCGTTCTTGGCTCCCATTTCGGCCGCCATGTTGGCCAGGACCATGCGGGAGGCCAGGCTGAAGGATGCGGCCGCCGGGCCGGCGAACTCGACGGCCTCGTAATTGGCTCGATCGGCGCCTTGGTCGCCGATAATCTTGAGGATGGCGTCCTTGGCAAAGACGCCGTGCGGGAAGTCGCCGGCAAATTCGATTCGCAGCGTCTCGGGGACGCGAAGCCAGATCTCGTCCGTAGCCCAGATGGAGGCCATCTCGGTCCGGCCGATGCCGGCGGCGAAGACGCCGTATGCACCATAAGTCGTGGTGTGCGAGTCGCTGCCCATGATGAGGCGACCCGGCAGGGCGAAGCCCGATTCGGACAAGACCTGATGGCAGACGCCATGCTGGATATCGAAGAAGTTCGGAATGGATTGGGCCCAAACGAATTCGCGGATGGTCTTGTGGTTCTGGGCGTATTTTTCGTCGGCCGCCGGGACGATGTGGTCCAGGATGATGACGATCTTCTCGGGGGCCTTGACCTTGGCCAAGCCGAGCTTCTTGAACTCGCCGATGATGGCCGAGGAGTTGTCGTGGGACAGGTAGAAGTCGGGCGAGGCGGTGATGACGTCCCCGGCCCGGACCGGGCGCCCCGCCTTGCGCGCCAGAATCTTTTCCGAAAACGTCAGTCCCATCTCGCCTCCGAGTCCCGATAGGGGTCAGGTCTTAAGATATTAGTTTTCTCGTGACGATTCTTCGTTGAGAGTGCCGTTTTTTGGAGATAACTTATATCTTAAGACCTGACCCCTATTTGAAAATATCGAAATTTACAAAGTCGGCGTGGTTGACAATGACCGCCTCGATTGTCCGCCTCCCGCCGTCCCCTTCCTTGCTGTGGGCAGCGATGATATGGATGACTTCCTGCGGCAGGCCGTGCTTGAACGCGAAGGCCGCCCCCGAGATCGGATGGCGCAGCAGCTCTCCCTCCCGGCTTTTGACGAAGACGCCGCCCTGTCGACGGTATTCAAAGAGCTTGCCGACGTCGTGCAAGATGGCCCCCGCCAGCAGATAGTCCAAGTCGACCGTCACCTTGCCCGCATAGGTCTCGTTTATGACCTTGGCAATTTCGTGCGACGTCTTGGTCACGGCCCGAGTGTGCTCGATCAGAGTGATCGGCACCGTCTTCAGTAGAAGGGTAAACGGCAACTCGCGCAGGTCGTCGTCCGTCCAGCCGCCGCGGATCACAGCCTCGTTCCAGACCCGGGCCGTCAGATCCCGCAGCTTGGGCTCGCTGATCTCATTGATCTCCGGCAGCCACTCGAGGATGTCGATGCTCATGGCAGCTTCCTTTCGGCCGGCCCGTCATATGCGAAATCCTCGGGGTCAACTTTGCGCATCGGCTTCATCCGGGTCTTTTCCTCGTGAACATGGGCCACCAGCCCGGGCACGCGGGCGATGATGAAGAAGGCGTTGCCGATTTCGGGCGGGATGCCCAGGTCGCACAGTACGGCGGCGATGGCCCCGTCGACGTTGATCGGCAGGGGCTTGCCGAGCTGGGCAGCCAACGCCTTCTCGGCCGCCCGGGCGATGCGGACATGACGGCCCGCCAGCCCCGTTTCCGCGGCCAAGTCGAACAGCCGGGCCGTCCGCGGATCCTTGGTGTGGAGACGATGCCCGAACCCCGAGGCCCTTTTGCCCTTGGCCTTCATCTCGTCCAGGACCTCGCGGGCCGCCGTCTCCTCGTCCAGACCCTTGGCCTCCATCCGCGCGGCGACGGCCAGGAACATCCGCTGGCCTTCCTCGATGGCCCCGCCGTGAAGCCGCGAGATGGCCAGCACCCCGGCCGCGACCGCGTCGTTGAGGTCGGCCCCGGTCGAGGCCACGGTTCGCGCCGTCAGCACGGATGGAGGGGACGCGCCGTGATCGATGGACGAGACGAAGATCGCGTCCAGCAAGCGCCCCACCTCGGGTGTGGGCAGATCGCCCTTCAGCACCAGATAGATGGCCTGGGCGAAAGTGACCCGCCCCATCAGCTCGTCGATCGGATAGCCTCGGGTGACGATGCGGTTCGGACGGACGTCGGTGATCGCAGTCATCCATTTTTCGCTGCCGTCGCCCATATCAGGCCTCCTTGCCGGCCGCCAGGATCTCGGCCGCCTTGGCCGATATTTCGGCGATGGCGTCCACAACATGGACCCCCGCCGCCCGCAAGCGCTGGACTTTCGTTTCGTACGAGCCGCGGTTCCCTTCGACGATGGCGCCGGCGTGGGAAAACCGGGTCCCCGGCTTGGCCGCCTTGCCGCCGATATAGGCGATGAGCGGCTTGCGGAAGCGGCCGGCCTCGATCAGGTCGGCCACCCGCTCTTCCTGGCTGGTCCCGATTTCGCCGAACATGACGGCCAGGCGCGTCTCGGGATCGTCCTGGAAGAGCTCCATGACCTCGGGATGCGAGGTGCCGACGATCGAATCCCCCCCGACATGGACGATCGTGCTCAGCCCGATCCCGGCCTTGGATAGATAGTAGGCGATCGAGGAGGTCATGCCGCCGCTGCGCGAGCTGACCCCGACCGGCCCCTGCCGAAACCACTCCCGGGCCCGCTCGGCCTTGCCTCCGATCATGCCCAGGACCGCTTTCCCGGGGCTGAGCAGGCCCAGCGTGTTGGGGCCGATAAAGCGGGCGCCTTTATCCTCGGCCGTTCGGGCGATCTCCAGAACGTCGTAAATGGGAACCCGATCGGGCACAAGCACCAGCAGCTTGACGCCGGCCGCGATGGCCTCCAAGGCCGCGTCGCGGACGAGCGGAGCGGGAACAAAAATGACGCTGACATCGATCGGGCCCGTCTTCTCCCAGGCTTCCTCGACCGAATCGTAGACCGGCACGCCGGCCGCGTCCTGCCCCCCCCGCCCCGGGGTGACCCCGCCGACGAGGTTGGTGCCGTAGTCCTTCATCAGCCGGGCTCGGGCCGTGCCTTCGCGCCCGGTAATGCCTTGAATGATGACTCGCGAGCGTTCGTCCACCAGGATCGACATCGTTGTCTCTCTACAGGGATTTCCGGTAATCGTCCAGCCCCGGGATCGGCAGCTGAATGAGGATGGCGGCCTGTTCGTGATAGCGGCAGTAGATCTCGCAGGCCAGGCATTCCGTGCACTTGCCCTTGCCCGCCTCCTCGGCCGAGACGGCCAGGACGGGGCGGCCTTGCTCCAGCTTGAGGATGCCCGGCGTGCAGGCCCCGACGCAGCCCTTGGAGACGCAGGCCGTACAGCGGGACTGGTCGATGGATAGGCGCCCGGTAGATGTGGCAAACGCAAAAGCGCCTGCCACAGGCTCGGGCAACGGCGAGGTTCGTACGGCGTGTACGGCTCCCCCGCCCTCGCGGATGAGGGTTTCCATCCGGGCAGCGCAAAATTCCGGGGCGTCGTCGCGGCCGTAGCCCTCGACGCGGCCGGGAATTCGTTTCAAGTAGGAAGCCAGGATGCGGATGGCCTCCTCCTCGCAGTTGCCGCCCAGCCGAATGACCGCCGGTATTTCCAGGCCCTCTTCGGCGAAGGCCTTGACCAGGCCGCGGGCGGAATTGTACTGCTCCTGGCTGGCCACACCGGATCCCGAGGCGAAGTAGCCTCGCAGGCCGGGCTGGGAGAGAATGATCTTGGCCGCCCGATAGACTTTACTGGCCGGCGGGTTTCCGCTCGTGTCGCAGTAGTTGGCCAGCTTGAAGCCCTTGGCCAGGACGGCGTCCATGGACATCATCGATCCGCCGCCGCCGGCGCCGTGAAAACCAATCAGGGTTTCCCCTTCGGCCTCGGAGCCGGCCTCGGCCATCTGGAGAAAATAGAAAGTGCCGCGATGGTCCTTCTCTTCGACTTTATAGGCGATCTTCTCCAGCCCGGTCGGCGGCCGGTCGAACTCGCGGGCGATCTCGATGCCCAGCTCGGGATGGCGGTGAACGGCGTAATCGTCCACCACGAGATGGCAATCGGCGGCATAGACGTTGCCGTCCTCGGCCAGGACAAGCGGATTGACTTCGGCCGATCTGGCTTCCACCGCCCGCGCCGTCTTGTACAGACGGGCCAGGATGTCCGCCACCTGCATCAGGACGGGGCCGGTCAGGCCGGCTCGGCGGGCCAGGTTGCGAGTCTCGAACTCGCGCAGGCCGAACCTGACGTCGATAGGCAGAGTGACGATCCGCTCCGGATGGAGCCGGGCGATCTCCTCCACCCCCGACCCTCCCACCGGGCTGAAAATAAGCAGGGGAATCTTGCG
The DNA here is from genome assembly GCA_026393855.1 of Candidatus Aminicenantes bacterium. Lineage (NCBI taxonomy): Bacteria > Candidatus Aminicenantota > Candidatus Aminicenantota bacterium. Next base: position 107,314 of record JAPKZJ010000070.1, on the reverse strand, counting down.
GGCGTCGTCCAGCACCAAGCCGGCGAAATACTCGGCCCGAATCGCAAGCTGCTCCTCGACCAAGATGCGGTCCACGACATAGGCCTTGACCTTCAGGCCGAGGAGTTCGCGGGCTTTGGCCTCGGCTTCTTCGGGGGTCGCGGCAAACTGGATGCCGCCCAGCGCCGCGCGGCCGGTGACCCAGGCCTGGATCTTGAGCACAACGGGCCGGCCCAGCGCTTCGGCGATGTCCCTGGCTTCTCGCGGCGTTCCCGCAATGCCGCCTTCGGGGATGCGGATACCGGCATCCTTGAGAAGCTTCTTACTTTGGTACTCGTACAGCTTGGCCATGTGATCGTCCCTGGAGTATAAGCCAATAGGGGTCAGGTCTCAACATTTCAGAACAGTTCGCCGACCTTCTCGGCCGCGAAATCGCCCGAATCGGCAGCGGCCTCGAAGTCGGGATAAATCATGTGGTCGCCGGCCAGGAGCACCCGGCCGTCGGAGATCTCGTTCAGCCGGGCCATCCGCCTGAAGGCACCGGGGATCATCACCGGATAGGCTTGCGGGAAGCGCATCACTTGGCGGCCCGTGAGTCGAGCCGAAAGGCCGGGAAAGATCCGGCTGGCCGCGCGGACGGCCGCCGCGGCGATCTCGTCGTCGGTCAGCGACGGCCAAGCGGGATCGCCGAGCCGCGCCGGGACGGCCCGGATGACGACGCCTGCCGAACGCGGACCGCTCCGGCCCGCTTCGCGGGTCCGGAAGATCCAGTCCGCGTCGCGCAGGTCGGCGGCGATCCCACCGTCGGGCAGGCTCAGGTCGAAGGCCCGGCCGAAAAGCGGCTCACGGGTCGTGAGAGCCACTGCGGCGCAGGAGGAGTATGCCATGGACTCGAGCAGGCTCCGCGCCTCGGGCTTGAGCATGCTTCCGCTGATGGACAGGGCCGCGGGCGCCGGAACCGCCAGGATGACGAACTTGGCCCGGACGGAGCGGATCCGGCCCGCAGCGTCGGCGTATTCCACGAGATAGTCGGTCTCGGATTTGCTGACCCGGACGACCCGGGATCGGGACAAGATTTTTTCGCCCAGGCTTCCGGCCAAAGCCTCGGTAATCGCCGCTAATCCGCCTTCGAAGGTGAAAGCGCCGGTGCCCGTTTCGGGAGCGGCGACGTCGCCGGTGGCGCCGCCCAGCTTGAAGGCGATCTCCGGAATGACCCCCAGGGCGGAGACGTCCTCGAGCGAGGCGCCAAACCGGCCCCGGATGGCGAGATCGTAGTACTCCTGGAAAACGGGCGGGAATTTGCGCTCGGCGAACCATTGCCGGGCCGTCAGGTCGTCCAGCTTGGCCTGCTGGGGCGTGAAGTCGAGCTCTGGGATATCCTGGTAATCCCCGGCCGCCTCCAGGATTTCGCTCTTGAAGCGCTCGAAATCGGCCGGACGGCTGCGCTCCCCGAAGAATCCGGCCAGGCCGTCCGCTCCGAAATAAAACTGCTCGTCGCGGAAGGCGGACTCCATGGGGGCCGGAATCTCCAACGGTTCCAAGCCCAGCGTCTCGATGATTTCCTTGAGAGCGCCATAGGGCTTGCCGATATAGGTCGCCTGCGAAACGGCTCCTCCAGGCCCCGGTGCCCGACGAATCCGCCCCCCCGTCCGAGCTTCTTTTTCCAGGACCAGAATCCGCAGCTCGCGCAGATAGTACGCGGCCGTCAATCCGGCGATCCCGCCGCCGACAATGACCGCATCATAAGAGGCGCCGCCTACGCCTTGAGTCGCATCCAGGAGCGGTGCGGCTGCCAGCCCGCGGCCGCCCGCGGCCAGCGCGGCCAAGCCTCCAAGGCGCAGAAATTCGCGGCGCTGCCAGGGGCGTCCGGGGTCGGGTAGGCACGGAGATCGTTTCATGACGGCATCCTCGATCGGCGTTCGTCGGCAGAGGTATTTTATCCATCCGCAGGCTTCGACGCCAGCCTCAGGGGTCAGGTCTTAACTTATAACGCTTTTGGCGAGGCCTGGCACCAAGGGGTCAGGCCGGGGTAAATCCGTTAAATGTTAAGACCTGACCCCTATCAGTTTGCCAAGCAGCCCAGCTCGTCATAAAATAATCCGGCCCCCTAAAAGCCGCAATGATGCCGAACGCCAAGATCACCGCCGTATGTCTCGCCGCGGCCGTCCTATTCGTCCCCGCTTGCCGCGGCAAGGATCCCGTCGCCCCGGCCCGGAAAGCGCTGGCCGGGTATGTCGCCGCCGTGGACGCCTTCGCGGCCCGAGCGGAAAAAGTCACCGACCCGACCGCCGCCGCAGCGGCCGTGGAGACGCTCGTCGCGGAGCTGCAGCCCGTCGCCGCCGCGATCCGTTCGCTGGGGGCCGAGTTCCCCGGCCTGGGGGATCCCGCCGCCGCCCCCGAGCGCCTCAAGCCCGATGCCGCTGCGGCGGACGAGGCGGGCGGCCGTTTGGCGGCGGCAATGACCAAGATCATGGCCTGGGGCGACGCGCCTGCCGTCCGCACGGCCGTCGCCAAGCTGGCGAAGATCGAGAACCTGCTTAAATGAGGATCATCTCCCGACTCCGGGATAACAACGCGGAGGGGGATATCGGCCAACGGCGAAATTGCGAGGCCGGCGCCTTTTTCCATAGTTCTCTGAGGGAACCTGGCTTTTGCCAGGCGCCGAGGGCTGTTTGAGCACGCGACGATTTATCGGAATCGAAAAGGAGGGAGGGGCCTCCAAGATCGGACGATCTGGAACGCGGAGTTCCGAGGCGCCGAAGAGAACTGTGGGAAAAGGCGAGAAGAGGCCGAAGCCGCCGGGCCGATATCCCTGGCCGCGTATCCCGGAGTTGGGAGATGAACCTTAAATAATCTGGGTGTCGGCCTCTGGACATCGCCGCCGATTTCCGGTATGACTACTGCGGCCCGCGAGGCCCACCCCCGCCAAGGAGAGTCGCCATGACCGACGCCCCGGCCCCCAAAGCGAAATTCCCCCGCACCTTCTGGACCGCCAACATCATCGAGCTGTTCGAGCGCGCCGCCTATTATTCGATGGCCTCTTTCATGGTCATCTATCTGGTCGAAAACTTGGGCATGCGCCCCTCCACAGCCACCTTTCTCAACGCGACCGTCCTGTGGGGCCTGATCTATTTCCTGCCGATCCTCTCGGGCACCGTGGCCGACAAGATCGGCTTCCGGCGATCCCTGACCTTTTCCTTCGTCCTGATCGCCCTGGGCTACCTCATCATGGGCAATCTCCAGAGGATCTGGCCGGGCCTGATCGGGGCGCGCGACGCGGCAACTGTCGATTTCACCGTTCCGGTCGTCCTGGGCGTCGTCCTGATCGGCATCGGCGGCTCGATCGTCAAGCCCTGCATCGCCGGCACGATTCAGAAGACCTCCGGCCAATGGAAGACGCTGGGCTTCGGCATCTTCTATATGGTCATCAACATCGGCTCGATCACCGGCCGCAGCATCTCCTACGTCATCCGGACCAACTTCGGCATCCCGGCCATTTTCACCTATACCGCCTCGGCCTTCGCCCTGATCGGGCTGGCCGTCACCGCTCTGGCCTACCGCGAACCGCAGTACGTCCCCGACGGCAAGGCGGACGCGACGCCGGTCAAGAAGCGCACGATGGGTGAAGCGCTTCTGGGCATCTTTATCGTCCTGCGCAACATCCGCTTCGTCTTCTTCATCATCGTCATCAGCCTGTTCTGGTTTCTCTATGTCCAGCTCTACAACCTGATGCCGCTCTACATGCGGCACCTGGACCCCAAAGCACCCATGGAGCTCTACACCCTGGCCAACCCGATCATGATCGTGGCCTTCCAATTGCTGATCACCCGGCTATCCAAGAAATGGAAGCCGGTCCGATCGATCCTGATCGGCGTCGGGGTGACGACGACCTTCATGCTCCTCAACGTGGTCCCCGCCCTCCTGCACGGCGGGCTGACCAAGACGATCAACCTGGGCTTGATCATTCCCGTGGCCGGAATATTTCTGATCGGATCCATCGCCGCGATGGCCGTCGGCGAGATGTTCGCCTCGCCCCGCATCTACGAATACATAGGGGGGATCGCCCCGAAGGGCCAGGAAGGCCTCTATCTGGGCTATGCGAACCTGCCGCTCGCTCTGGCCAGCATGATCGGCGGACCGCTGGGCGGCCGCCTGTTCGAGATCTACGTCAAGAAGCCGGCCCTGGCGGGCCTGCCGGTCAACCCGGCCCCTATGTGGCTCATCATCGGCGGCATCGGGGTGGTCTCGTTCATCGGGTTGCTGGTATACGACGCCTGGCTGAAGAAGGCCGTCAAAGAAGACTGACCCTGCCCCGCCGTTGGCGGGGTGGGAAGCCGCATCAGCTCGGTCGGATGAGCTGAAGTTTGTCCAGCCCGTTCTTTTCGAATTCCTTATAGTACAGGTCCGCCAGCTCGTCTTCCATCCGCTTCCGCTCCTCGGCGGACATGGCGTCGACATTGGCCTCGCCGAAGCGGGCCACCAAATCACGATCGGCCAGCCGGTACATCAGCTCGTCCCAGAAGAGATCGTTCTTGCCGTCGTCCAGATCGGCCAGCCACTCGCTCTCCTGGGTTTCGGTCGGGAAATGGGCGTCCGCCTCTTCGTCATAAGTGATCCGGTCGCCCAGCCCGAAGTCGCGGGCCTTGGCATAGATATAGTTTTCGAGAGCGTCGGTGTCGGAGTCCTTGTCCTTGTCCCGGAAACCGTTAACCATCCAGTTCCCGAGATAGACCAGGCGCATCAGGGTCTCGTATTGCGCCCTCGACAGTTTGATGTCCATGGAAGCCTCTTTCCGTGCCGAATGAGAAAGTCAGGATACCGTTTTGAGGCTTCCGGCGCAAGCGCGGCGGGTCCCCGGCCGGCCGCGGACGCTATTCCAGCCAGATCCGGAGGCGCTTGCCTTCGGAGCGGATTTCGACGATCTTGCCGCGAGTGGACTGCAGCTCGGCCATGATCCGCTGGATGTCGTAGCCCTGCCGACGGAGGGCCTGCTTTTCCTCGTCCGGGATCGCGGCCAAGGCCAGGTCGGCCAGGGCCCAGGGCAGCGAAATGGAAAATAACGCCTCGCGGCCGCCGTCGACGGTCACTTCGATCCGCAACATGCGGGCCCGGCGCGCCGGAGGCGGCTCGTTCTGAAGGTCCGACAGCCGGTCCGGCGCGATCCGCAGCAGCGCGATCTTGGCCCGGTCGCGAAGCTCTTCGTTGGTTTCCTTCTCCGCCATCAGGAGCAGGATGGGGACGGCCATCTCGGCCATCTTGCGGTCCTTGAGCGTGCTGATCTGGAGGGCGGCGTACTGGCGGACGGTCCGGTTGGGATGGGTCAGCCGGACCTCGAGATCGTCCCAGGCTTCCGAGTCGCCCCGGTTGAAGAGGGCCAGGGCCAGGTCGACGATCGAGACTTCGGCGTCCTCGACCAGGTTCCGATTTTGGTCCTTGTACAGCAGAAAGTCGCGGTAAGACCGCAGGGCCTCGCGCTCCCGGCCGCCCCGCTCCTCCAGGCATTTGCCTTTGTAGTAGACGGCTTGCGGGACAAGGGGGCTCTTGGCGAAGCGGGCCAGGAACTCGTCCAGACGGATCCCGGCCTCGGCCCATTTCTGGTCAAAGATGAGGATCTTGACCTCCTGGAAGGCTTTCTCGTCCGGCCCCTGCGGCTCGACGACCATTTCGGTCGTCCTAGACGGCCCGACGGCATCGGTCTCTGATGCCGCGGGGGCCGCTAGGGCGGCGACATTCGCCAGAGCCAGCGCCAGGCTGAATAGAATAATTCCATAGATATTTTTTCTCATGTCAGGCCTCGTTTTCCCGGAGCTCTTTCTTCAGCAGGCGGATCTGGAGGAGGAGCTGTTTGTCCTCGACGAATTTGCGGATCTCGGCCGTCTCCTTGGGATCCAGCGTCCGGCTGATCTGGGACAGCTCCAGGAAAAGGAATTCGATTTGGTCGCACAAAGCCCGCGCCTTGGCCATTCGGACATCGCCCAAATGGGCGTTGAAATAGCGCTTTTGGGCCAGCAGGCCGCTGGTTCGATCGATGGGGGCGACCGGCGGTCCCGGGGCGGCTCCCGCCGATCGCGGTTCGAGAAGATCGAGCAGAACATACTCGCTCTTCTCGAGGTAATCGATGGTCTCGCGCTTGGCCAGCTCCAGCTCCACTCTCTGCAGGAACTCCCCGGAGGCCGAATAGGATCCGGCCGCCGGAACAGCGGAAGCCGCCGAAGTCGTCGGGAGCGCGGCAGATTGGGACCCGCGGCGCAGAAAGAACAGGGTGGCCAAAACCCCGACCAGCAGCCCGGCCGCCGCTCCGGCCAGGAGCGATCGCGAAAAGAACGGCCGAACGATCGGGCGCGGGGCCGGCTGCGGGGCAGTCCGCCTCTCGGCCAGGGCGGCATCGGCGATCCGTTCGGACAGAGCGTCCCAATCGACGCCTGCCATGGCCGCACCGATCTCGTCGCGGACGGCTTCCGCTCCGATCCCGATGGCTCGGAGATCTTCATGTTCGCGTCGGCATTCCTTGCACACGGCGATATGCTCCTTATCCGCACCTTCGGGGACGAAGAGATCCGTCCCGACGGCGTTGCGGACGGCCCGGCGGTTTCGGCGGCAAGCGTTCATGTCCGGCACCCCATGTACGGCTCCATCAGGGCCCGCAGGTTCTGGATGGCCTTGAAATGAAGGGACTTAACGGTTCCCAGGGAGATGTCGAGAGTGCGGGCGATCTCCTCGTTTTTAAGCTGGTTATAGTGGCGCATGATGAAGATCTGGCGCTGGCGGTCGGCCAGCCGTTCGACACAGCGGGATAGGATGTCCTTGAGGTCGGAGGCGTGGACCGCATCCTCGGCCCCGGCGGCGGCCAGAGGCAGCTCGTCCACGGGGGTGGCGCATTCCATCTCCCGGCGCTTCCGATAATGCTTGCGATAATGGTCGATGCAGAGGTTGCGCGCCACCTGCAGCAGCCAGGCCTCGAAGTTGCGGCCTTCCTGGTAAGTCTCGATCTTCTGGAACAGCCTAAGGAATGTCTCCTGGACGAGGTCGAGGGCGTCTTCGCGGTCGCGGAAAAAAGCGTAGGCCAAGCCGAAGACTTTTTTCTGATAAGCCCGGGTCAGGAGGAGGAACGCATCCCGGTCGCCCTGCCGGATCCGCCGGAGGAGACCCTCCAGCGCCTCAGGCGCAAGGCCCGCAGCTGAGGCATACGGTGCGGTCCCCTCCTCGGTCATCAGGCGCTCCCCCGTACGGACCGCTCCCCGGCTGGGAGGGCGGCGCGGATCGGAGTCATATTCCACCTCGACGGAGAGCGGCGTTCACCTGACTCTACGAAAGCCCCGCCGGAAAGGTTTACGAGGCCGGCTCGCGCGTCCGGAGGGTCTGGGGGCGGGCTTCATTGACGACGATCTTGCGGCCATCCAAGTCCGTTCCGTTCAACCGGGCCCGGGCCTCGTCGGCCGCCTCGGAAGCGGCCATCTCGACGAACCCGAAGCCGCGGCCCTGAAGGACGTTGGCCGAGGTAACCTCGCCGTAAGGGGAGAAGACCGCCTTAAGCGCCTCGTCCGTCATTTTGTAGTTGAGGTTACCGACATAGAGCTTTTTCGAACTCATTCAAAAATCCTCCTGGGCCTTAGCCCGCTCCGAATGGAAATTCATTCAATCATAGGGGCCGGGGAAAATCAAGAAGCCGGAAGCGGGTTTGGCGGGCCCCGCAGCGTTCTGCTATGATGAGGATACCGCCAGGAGCCCGCCATGAAAAAAGGCCGTTCCGTCCTCCTTCTCGTCCTCATCTTCGCCGGGCTCATCCTGGCCGCAGCCGTGTCCTGGGTCTTCATGACCCTGCGGAGCGAGCCCGTCGTGCCCGAGGCCGCCGTCCTTGAAATCCGGGTCGAAGGGCCGCTGGCCGAGTTCGCCGACCCGGGGGCCCTGGCGGCCCTGTTCGCGGGCCGGCCGCAGTCCATGCTCGACATCTGGAACGGCCTTCGCCTGGCCCGCGCCGACCGCCGGGTGACGGGCGTGCTGCTGCGGCTTGGCCTTTTGGACTGCGACTGGGCCAAGTGCGCCGAGATCCGGGACGCCGTCCTGGACTTCCGCCGCTCGGGTAAAAAGGCGGTGGCTTACTTCGAGGACGCTCCGCTGGCCACCAAGGAATACTACATCGCCACGGCCTGCGACCGGATCGTCCTGCACCCCCTGGGCGGCCTGGGAATCACCGGGCTGGGCGGCCAGGTGCCTTTTTTCAAGAACGCCCTCGACAAGCTCGGCATCCGGGCCGAAATCGAGCATATCGAGGAATACAAGACCGCCTACAACCAGTTCACCGAGAAAGGCTTCACGCCGGCCCATCGGGAGATGACCGAGTCCCTGCTGGCCGATCAGTTTGATCACTTCCTGAAAGACGTCGCGGCAGCCCGGGGCAAGTCCGAGCCGGAGATCCGGGCTCTCGTCGATCGAGCTCTTTTCCGGGGCGAGGATGCGGTCCGGGCTGGCCTGGTCGACGAGTGCCTGTATGAAGATCAGGTCAGGGCGCTTTTCGGGCGCCAAGGTCGGCCCGCCGTCCTCATCCCCATTTCCCGCTACTCTCGAATCAGCCCTTCCTCGGTCGGGCTCGGCCGCGGGAGGCGGCTGGCCCTTCTTTATGCCGTTGGCCCCATCCACGGCGGAGAGAGCCTGGCCGGGACGATCGGGTCCGACACTTTGGGCCGATGGCTGCGCGAAGCCCGCGAGGACTCGGCGATCGCCGCGGTCGTCCTGCGGGTGGACAGTCCCGGCGGCGCGGCCGTGGCCTCGGACGTCATCGCCCGCGAGGTCGAGCTGACCCGGGCCGTCAAGCCCATCGTGGTTTCGATGTCGGATGTCGCGGGATCCGGAGGCTATTGGATCGCCATGGGCGCCAGCCGGATCGTGGCCCAGCCCCAGACCTTGACCGGATCGATCGGCGTCCTGGCCGGTAAGATCGACGCCTCCGGGCTTCTGGCCAAGCTCGGCATCGGCTCCGAAACCGTACGATTCGGCCGTTTCGCGGATCTCTACTCGCCTTTCCGGCCCGCCACCGCCGAGGAGCGGGTCCTGCTGAAGGCGGACATCCGTTGGATTTACGAGCGCTTCGTGGCCAAGGCCGCGGCCGGACGCCATTTAGCTCCCGAGCAGATCGACCGCCTCGGGCGGGGCCGAGTCTGGACCGGGGCCCAGGCCAAGGCCCGCGGGCTGGTCGACGAGCTGGGCGGGCTGAGCAAGGCTATCGAGATCGCCAAAGCGCTGGCCGGGATCGGCCCGGAGGAGGATGTCCGGCTCGCGGTCCGGCCCGGCCGGACTTCGTTCCTGGGGGCCCTGTTCGGCCGCCGGGGGGCGGACGCGCGGACAGGCTTGACGGCGGAAATGGAACGGGCGGCCGGGTTTCTGAAGATGCTGGGCCGCAATCAGGTGCTGGCGATCGTGCCCTTTTAACCCTTCTTTTTTATCAGGACCTTCTCGTCCGGCTTCATCAGCCAGAGCTTCTCCCGAGCTTCGCGCTCGACGGCCTTGGGGTCGGCGTCCAGGGCGGCGATTTCCTTCTCCAGCCGGGCCTTCTTTTCCTGGAGCCCGCGTATCTCCGTCTCCAGCTCGGCATAGGTCCGGCGGGCCTTGGCGATCTCCAGCAGGCCTTTCTTGCCGAAGACGGTGGAGACGAGCAGCACGAAAAGGAGGAACGCCACCGCGGTGGCGGCGATTGAGGCCGCCCGTGGAATCCGGCGCTCCTCTTTCGTCCGTTCCGGCGTCATCCGATCTTGTCCAGGCCGGCCTTGAGCAGCTCGCGCAGATCCTTGCGCGAGCCCGCCTCGGCGTAGCAGCGCACCAGCGGCTCCGTGCCGGAGAAGCGGATCAAGAGCCAGTCATCGTCGGCGAAATCGAACTTGACGCCGTCGATAGTCTCGGTGTTGACGATATAGCGGCCGGCCAGCTTGGAAGGGGGGGATTTGGCCAGCTTGCGCAAAGCTTTCTCCCGGCCGGGGGTCAAGGGCAGGCTCTTCTGGACGCCGATCCGCTCCCCGTACTCCTTGTAGAGGTCCTGCAGCAGCTCGGCCAGGCTGCGGCCCGATTTGGCCACCATCTCGGCCACGAGCAGTCCCGCAATGATCCCGTCTTTTTCCGGCAGATGATCGCGCAGGCCCAGGGCCGCGCTCTCCTCGCCGCCGAACATGATTTCGCCCTTGAGCAAGAGGTCGGCGATGAACTTGAATCCGACCGGGGTTCGGAAGATGGGCAGGTCGTGCGGCCGGGCGATGCGGTCGATGAGGTGGGTGGTGGCCACCGACCGGGCCACCCCGCCGTGCCAGCCGCGCTTGGTCACCAGGTATTGCAGGAGCATCGCCAGGACGAGGTTTTGGATGACCACGGTCCCCTCGTGGTCGACGATGCCGAAGCGATCGCCGTCCGCGTCCGTGGCCAGCCCCAGATCGCAGTTCTTCTCCCGCACCAAAGCGGCCAGCTCGGCCAGGTTCTCCTCGGTGCAGGACGGGGCGATGCCGCCGAAATAGGGATCAATGAAGCCGTGGATCTCCTCGACGGGGATCCCGTTGTCCTCGAGGATCTCGTCCAGGTATTCGCGGCTCGTGCCGTAGAGAAGGTCGACCCCGATCTTGAGGCCGGAGGCCCGAATAGCCTCGAAATCAATCTTGTCCGGCAGAGACCGCAGGTAGTCGGCCCGCAGGTCGATGCGCTGGATGGCTTCGGAGCGCGGATACCGGGGAAAGAAATCGAACCCCTTCTCCAGGCTCTTGATCTCGGTCTCGATGGCCCCGGTCTCGTCGGGCAGGGCCGGGGCGCCCGTCTCGGTATTGTATTTGAGGCCGTTGTACTGGGGGGGGTTGAAGGAGGCGGTAAAATTGATCCCGCCCTGGGCGCCGCGGCGGATGATCTGAAAAGCTTGGGCCTGGGTGGGCGAATCGCGCTCCGCCAGCAGAACCTGGATCCGGTTGTGCGACAGGACCTTGGCCGCTTCGGCCGCGTAGCGCTCGGACAGGAAGCGGGTGTCGTAGTTGACGATGACGGTGATCTCGCGGCCGGGGAACTTGCGGCCGAGGACATTGGCGATGGCCTGGACGCAGAGCCGGACGTTGTGGAAGGTAAACTCTTCCCCCATCACCGCCCGCCAGCCGTTGGTCCCGAATCGGATCACGGCCGCTCCGCCCCAGCGGCGTGCTTCTTCTTGTCCTGGCCGAGCATGGGGACGAACCGGACCTGGGCCAATTGCTCGATGACCGGCTTGCCGTTCGTCTTGGTCACCCGCTTGAGCGACTGGTATTCGTCGGTTTCCTCCAAGGGGATGACCAGCCGGCCGCCCTCCTTGAGCTGTTGGATGAGAGGCGGCGGGATCTGGCGGGCGGCGCAGGTGACCATGACGGCGTCGAAGGGCGCCTGCTCGACCCAGCCGAAGTAGCCGTCGTCGCTCTTGACCTCGACATTGGCGCAACCGAGAGCGGCCAGGGTTTGCCCGGCCTTGCGGGTCAGGGCGACGCTGATGTCGATGCTGTAGACCCGGCGGGCTAGACGCGAGAGGACCGCCGCCTGGTAACCCGACCCCGTCCCCACCTCCAAAACCTTGTCGCCGGGCTTGACGCCCAGGGCCTGGGTCATCAGGGCCACGATATAGGGCTGGGAGATGGTCTGGCCCTCGTCGATCGGGAGGGGATAGTCTTCATAGGCCCGGCGCCTGTATTCGGCGCCGACGAAAAGCTGGCGCGGCAGGGAGCCCATGATCTCGAGGATCCGGGGATCCTTGATATCCCGGGCCTTGAGCTGGGTCTCGACCATAGCCTTGCGCTTCGCGGCGTAGAAGGCTTCGTCCTCCGTCTGGCCGGAGCGGATGGCCGGGGAGGCGAGGCAGAGGATGGCCAGCATCAATCCGGCCGGCCGGCGCAGTTCCCGTCTCATGGCCCTATTGTCCGCAAAACGCGCCTATAAATCAAATTACCGCGCCGACAAAAAATCACCCCTCGGTTCACCGGGGGGGGGGATAGCCAAAAAACGGCAATCTGCGAGAATGGCCCAGGACGAACAAATGAAGGAAGGACTGTTAGTTAGGGCTTTCCGGCTTCCGAATGTGTTTGACAGGGATGACGTTTTTTGTTAATCAGATAGAAAGGACCGAGAACCTCAGAAGGACAGGCAGGGATGGAAAGAATCGCGATATACCCGGGCTCGTTCGATCCGATCACCAACGGGCACATCGACATCATCGGGCGCGGCGCCAAGCTTTTTCCCCGCATCATCGTTGCCGTCCTGGAGAACCCCAAAAAATCGACTCTGTTCACCACCGACGAACGAATCGAGATCATCCGGGAGATCTTCCATGACCAGCCCGCCATCCAGGTGGTCCACTTCCACGGCCTCCTGGTTCGGTTCGCCGCCGAGCACGAGGCCCGGATCGTCATCCGCGGCTTGCGGGCCGTCTCCGATTTCGAGTACGAGTTTCAGATGGCCCTGATGAATCAGACCCTTGACCCCCAGCTCGAGACGCTGTTTATGATGCCCAGCTCGCCGTTCACTTTCCTGAGCTCGAGCCTGGTCAAGGAAGTTTTCGGCCTGGGAGGCGAAGTGGGCACCCTTGTGCCGCCCGTCGTCGAACGGCGTCTGCGTGAGAAATTCCATCGCGGGGATCCGTCCCCTATTACGGAGTGACCGAGGAGCGCCATGTTCGGGATCAAGCATGACCGGCCGGTCGTCGGACTGGACATCGGGTCGCACGCCATCAAGGTCGTCGAGCTCGATGTCCGCCGCAAGGGCAAGAAGGACGCCTACAGCGTGGCCCGGATCGGCTACGAGCCTCTCCCCCACGACGCCATCGTCGAAGGCCAGATCATCGACGCGGCCGCCGTGGCCGAGGCCATCCGGACGGCCTTCGACAAGGCCAAAATCGTCAACAAGGACGTGGCCATCTCCATCGCCGGCAACTCGGTCATCATCAAGAAGATCAGCCTCCCGGCCATGGAGACCGAGGAGCTGGCCGAATCCATCATCTGGGAAGCCAAGCATAACATCCCCTACCCCTACGAAGAGACCAACGTCGACTACGCCATCCTCCGGCCCCGCGACGGAGCAGCCACCGGGCTGGAGATCCTGCTGGTCGCCGTCAAGAAGGACAAGGTGGCGGCCTACGGCAATCTGATCAGCCAGGCCCGCAAGAACCTGGTAGCCATCGAGGTCGACGCTTTCGCCCTCTACAACGCCCTGGAAATCAACTATCCCGAGGAGTTCGCCGAAAAGACGGTGGCTCTGATCAACCTGGGCGCCAACATCACCACCATCGTCATCTGCGACCATGGGACGCCGCAGCTCTTTCGCGACCTGTCGCTCGGCGGATCCTACTTCACCGAAAACCTCCGCAAAGACCTCAATGTCGGCCCGCAGGAGGCCGAAGATCTGCTTAAAGGCCTGCCCTCCCGCCAGGTCGAAGCCTTCCAGGTCGACGCCGTCCTGTCCATGAACACCCGCAGCCTGATCGACGAGGTCGAGAAGACTTTCAGCTTCTATCAGGCCGAAGACAAACACGACAACCGCATCGAGCAGATTCTGCTCAGCGGCGGGCTGGCCAACCTGCGCACGATCACGACCTCCTTCGAGCAGAAGTTCAGCGTCAAGACGACCTTGTTTGACCCCTTCCGGCGCATCCACTATAATGAAAAAAAGTTGGGTCCGTTGTATTATCAGGAGATGGCGCCGTTCTTCGGGGTCGCGGCGGGGTTGGCGACCCGGCAGAGAGAGAAGTGAAGCCATGATCCGCGTCAACCTTCTCAAGGCCGAAAAGAAGGATGTCGAGGACCGCTCGCCGGTCGGCGAAGACGCCGACGGCGGCAAAGTGACCAAGGCCGGCAGGCGCAAACTCGGCAAGCACAAACCCGGCCAGGACAAGTCCGGCGAGCCGAAGAAGAAAACCCCGATCGGCAACCTCATCGTCTTCCTGGCTCTGATCCTCCTGGGCGGCCTGGCCGTGCTGCAGCGCCAATCGTTGAGCCGCGAGCGGGGCCTTCTGGCCTCGGCCCAGGAGGAGGCCCAGCGCCTCCAGCCGGTCGTCGACAAGCTGGACGAGATCGAGTGGCAGAAGCTCTACCTGGAAAAGAAAGTCGGGCTGATCCGGGACCTCAAGGCCCAGCAGGGGCTGGCCGTGGGCATCCTGGACGCGGTCAGCCGGGACATCCCCGAGTGGGTCTGGCTGACCGAGCTCGTCCTGAACAAGACGGGAGTCCTGATCAAGGGCCGGGCCTTGTCCAACGTGCTCGTCTCCGATTATGTCCGCGCCCTCGAGAAGGCCGGCCCGTTCGGCGCCGTGGGCATCGTCAACACCCAGCAAAGAGCCGAAGGCAGCAACCAGTACCTGGAATTCACCCTCAACGCGACCCTTCCTGCGCCGATCCCGCCGCCGGCCGCGGGGGCGAAGACCCCGACGGCCGCCCCGTCCGTTTCCGGAGCCCCGCGATGAACGAGCGACCCTGGTACCAATATCTTCTGCTGTGCCTGGCGGTCGGCTTCTTCGCCTACGTGGCCTACTTCAAGCCCAAACAGGCGGATCTTAAGAGCGTCCGGGAAGAGCGGATCATGGTCGAAGACCAGGTGGCCAAGCTGCAGATCAAGAAGCGCCAGATCGACAAGCTGAAGGCCGAGCTGACCGAACTGGGCAAATCCATCGCCGAGCTCGAGCCGCTCATCCCGGCCAAGAAGGAAGAGGGCGAGATCCTGCGCAACGTTCAGCAGCTGGCCTTCGACACCCAGCTCGACGTGCTCCGCTTCTCCCCCGACCGGGAGCTCCCCAAGGACTACTACAACGAGAAGCCGATCGCCGTGGAAGTCGTCGGCTCCTTCCATAACCTGGCGCTTTTCTTCGACCGGATGATGCGCTTCCCGCGCATCTTCAACATCGACGACTTCACCATCCGGGCCCTGCCCAACCAGACCGCCGAGACCACCATTTCGGCCCTCTTTACGGCCAAGACCTATTTCTTCCTGGACATCTCCCAGATCAAGCGGCCCGAGAAGCCCAAGCCCGCAGCCGCAGCCAAGCAGGAACGCAATGAATTTTAAGACCGCGACCGCTGCCTTCCTCCTGGCCCTCGGCTTGGTTGCCGGGGCAGGAGCCCAGGACACCGCCAAGCCGCGCGCCCAGGCACCCTCCTATGACCCGACCGGCCGCCGCGACCCGTTCAAAAACCTGTTCGCCGGCAAGGACGTCAAGGAGCACCGCGGGGTCGCCGGCCCGGCCGACCTGCTGGTCGAAGAGATCCAGGTCGTCGGGGTCATCAAGTCCAAGAACGGCTTCAGGGCCCTGATCGCCATGACCGACGGCTTCCCGCTGACGGCCCGCGAGGGCGACAAGTTCGCCGACGGCTACGTCCTGTCGATCCGGGAAGGCGAGATCGTCTTCCGCAAGACCACGGAGCGCGGGATTCCCCTGCTCAAGCCCAAGGACATCGTGCGGGACATCAACTCCGAGGAGCGATAACATGGAAAGGACTTTCGTTCGGCTCGCCGCTCCGGCGGCGCTTCTCCTGACGCTCCTGGCCGCCTGGGCCCAATCCCCTCCGACCGTCGATGCCGTCGTCATCTCCGCGTCCGCCGTCTCCACCCGCATCATCCTGCAGGCCGGCGCCTCC
The DNA here is from genome assembly GCA_026393855.1 of Candidatus Aminicenantes bacterium. Taxonomy (NCBI): domain Bacteria; phylum Candidatus Aminicenantota; species Candidatus Aminicenantota bacterium. The sequence goes on along the minus strand of JAPKZJ010000070.1, from coordinate 91,730 downwards.
GTGGCGCCCCTGGCCTCTTCCTATTCCGCAGCCGTCTCGCCGGCCGAGCTGAAGTTCGAATTCGGACCCTGTCGCTGGCCCAGCCTGCCCGGCGTTCCCGGCGGCGAGCTTCTCCTACAGGGCCTGCGCGTCGAAACTCGGACCAACGCCCGCACGGACCTCATCCTGATCATGGCCGAAAAAGTTCCCTTCCGGGTCTACCGGGACGGGACGCAGACGATCATCGAGCTGGAGAAGATCCAGCGGGGCGGCGGCGAGTACGCGATCGGGCCCGACGTCGAGAAGGCCCTGGCCGCGGCGGTCCGGACCAGGATAGAAGTCGGCCCGCCTGCGGTAACCGAAAAGGAGGACCGGCTGGAGATCGCCGCCCGCCTGGGACGCCCCGCCGTGACCAACATCTTTGCCCTGGACAATCCCCTGCGGCTCGTCGTCGACGTCTTCGACGCGATCTACACCGGCCCGACCGGGAAGCGAGTGATCGAACGCGGTGGTGTGGAAAACTTCAAGGTCGGCCAGTTCATGGCCGGCGAACCCTACACCATCACCCGGCTGGTCTTCGATCTGCGGGAAGCCGCGATGTTCTCGCTGGCCGACGGGGCCGACGGGCTCCGGATCGGCTTCGGCGCATCGACGACTCCGGCCGTTGTTCTGCCCGAGACCGCGCCGGCGCCCAAGCCGACGATCGGCGGCGACGAGTCCGCCAAGGTCGTCACGCCCCCGGCCCCGCCCGAGACGCGGACCGAGGCCAAAGCCGAGCCCAAGCCGGCGCCGGCCCAGGCCCCGACAAAATCCGACCGATACCAGGCCCTGACGATCGACAACCCCGAGAAAAAATACTCGGGCGCTCTCTACAGCCCCAAGTTCAAGGACGCCGACATCCGCGACGTCATCCTCTGGCTGGGCGAGGAAGTCGGCCTCAACGTCATCTTCGACGATGAAGTCAAAGGCACGGTCACTTGCAGCTTCAATGACGTCCCCTGGGACCAGTTCCTGGACTACATCCTGAAGAGCAAGAAGCTGGGCAAATCCCTGGAGGGCAACGTTCTGCGCATCGCCCCGATGTCCACCCTCTCGACCGAGCAGGCCGAAGAGCAGAAGCTCGTGGACGCCCGGGAACAGGCCGGCCCGCTCCTGACCAAGACCTACACCCTGTCCTACGCCAAGGCGGCCGAGGTCGAGCCCCTGATCAAGAGCAAGAAGTCCTCCCGGGGCGAGATCACCGTCGACCAACGAACCAACACCCTGCTCCTGGTCGACACCAAGGACAAGCTGGACCTGATCGAGAAGCTCATCGAAGTCCTGGACACGGCGACCCCGCAGGTCATGATCGAGGCCCGCATCGTCGAGGCCTCGTCCAACTTCGTCCGCAATCTCGGCGTGCAATGGGGCGCCAAGGGTGTGGCCGATCCCTACTACGGCAACCAGACCTCGCTCCAGTTCCCCAACAAGATCAACGTCAACGGGGCTTTGATCCCCGAAGGCCTGGTGACCAAGGGCATCGGCGGGCCGCTGGGCGGTTACGCCGTGAACCTGCCGGCGCCGGCCTTCAGCTCGGCCGTCGGTTTTTCCTTCGCCAACGTCCTCGACACCCTGCGGCTGGACGTGGCCCTGACCGCTCTGGAGAGCCAGGGCGAGGGCCAGATCATTTCCAGCACCAAGGTGACGGCCATCAATAACAAGGAGGCCGAAGTCATCCAAGGCCGCCAGATACCCGTTCAGACCACGGCCAACTTCACGGTCACGACGCAGTACATCAACGCCGCCCTCCAGCTCAAGGCCACGCCGCAGATCACGGCCGACGGCTCGATCATCATGGCGCTCGACATCCAGAACAACGCCGCCGACTTCGCCAACCTGGTCAACGGCATCCCGCCGATCACGACCCAGAGCGCCAAGACCCAGGTCATGGTGGCGGACGGCGGGACGACCGTCATCGGGGGCATCTCCCGGATCGAGGACTCGATTACCCGGGAGCGGGTGCCGTTCCTGCACCAGATTCCCATCCTGGGAGCCTTGTTCAAGAACTTCGCCCGGACCAAACAGAACCGGGAGCTGCTGATCTTCATCACGCCCCGGATCATCAAGTAGGAGGACCGCGCCATGAACATCCGATCGATCCGTCCCTCCGTCCAATGGGCCGCCGTCCTCGCCCTGGCCGTATTGGCGGCCGCCGCCTGCAACCCGATCGAGAACGGCACCACCTCCAACACCCGGCTGATCATCGAAAACCTGACCGGCCTCGACTTGCAGGGCATCGACAGCCAATTCTGCCGGTCCGACGTTTTGGTCACCAATTCCCAGACAGGGACGGCCACGATTGTGGCCGACATCGGCAAGGCGACCCTTTCGTCCCAGCCCCTGGATCCCAGCCCGATCGTGGGCAATTCGACCTACCTGGACATCCAGCTCGAGAAAATCGCCGTCAGCTACACCCGCGCCGACGGCCATAACATTCCCGGTACCGACGTGCCCTACTCCTTCGAAGCGGGATTGTCCGGCACGGTCCGGGTCGGGTCGTTGACCATGCTCTCTTTCACTCTGGTCCGCGAAGCGGCCAAGGAAGAGAGACCGTTGGTGACTTTGCAGGGAACGGGCGATGTCCTGGAGGCGACGGCCACGATCATCTTCTACGGCAAGGATTTGTCGGGACGGGCGGTCATGGCGACCGGGTATCTCCCGATCACGTTCGCCGATTACGCCAACATTTGAGGAGCATGCGCATGAGACTCCAACGCCGGCCCTTCCTCCTTCTGGCCCTCGCCGCCCTCCTGGCTTTGGCCGCCGCCTGCACTCGGACCGGGCTGGACATCGATTCGCCGACCGGCCCTTCCACCCTATCCCTGACCTTCACGCTGGAAGCCCATCCCAACGTCATCATGGCCACCGGCGAACGGCCCGCGGCCCTGGTCAAGGGCATCGTCAAGCGGAACGGATCCCCCCTGGCCAACCAAGCTGTGTACTTCACGGTGCTGCTCGGCCCGGGCGAGTTCTCCGACTACACCCGCCGAACGATGGCCCTGACCGATTCGACCGGGACGGCGACCGTGACGTATCTCGGCCCCGTCGCCGCCGAGCTTGGCGCCGACACCACCGTCCAGATCAAAGCCCAGCCGGAAACATCGAGCCCCGATTACGTCCATAAGACCATCGAGATCCGGGTCCTCAAAGGGGAAGAAGCGACGGGACGGTGAAGCCCGGCACCGCAAAGCCGGTTAATCGGCGCGGACAATAAGCTTTTTTGCCCGGACATCCCGAAGGGCTTCGCCCACCGCCGCATCCAGGATATCCGGATCCTCCGCCCGTACGACGATTTGAATGGCTTTAGCTTTATTGGCCGCGGGCAGGAAAATCTCGGAGGGGCCCAGCACATCCAGCCGGCGATCGGACGCCCGCAGGGAAGCCGCCGCATCCCGGGCCGCCCGGCCCAGGGTCCGACCGTCGGCCGCCGAGAGGATGATCTCGGCCAAAGCCGAAAAAGGCGGGTCCCCCATCGATCGCCGCCGGAAGATTTCTTCCTCGAAAAACGCCCGATAGTCCCCCGCCGCAGCCGCCCTCAAGGCGAAATGATCGGGCCAGGAAGTCTGGATAACGGCCGCCGCCTCGGGATCGGCCTCATCCAAGAGCCTGAGCGGCCGCCGGATTTCGGCATAGAGCCGGGCCGAGGCCCGGAAATCGGTCAGCCCCAGCGTTCCTTCGGGGTTGAGCAGAACAATGAGCGACGCAGGCCGAAGCTCGGCCTGATGGGCCAAAAGCGGCGAACCAACCAAAATCCCGATCCGGCCGGCCCCGAAGCGGGCCAGGATCGCTTCCCGGGCGGCCCGGGTGCGGACCCGGTCGGGATCCAAACCGGCCACCGAGAGGCCGGGGAAAAGGCGCCGAAGCTCCTCTTCCACAGCCTCCACACCGGGCCCCCGCGGCTCGACGACCCGGGCGCCGCAGCTTTCGCAAGCCGCAGAATAGGGAATCTGCCATCCGCAGGCTCGGCAAGTCAGCCGCCGCGGCTGGCCGCCGAGGCTTAGGGCCGTACCGCAGCGGCCGCAGGCCGGGACATGGCCGCAGCGGGGGCAGAAGAGAAACGAGGCATAGCCTTTGCGCCGGCCGATCACCAGAACGGGCCGGCCGGCGGCGTCCGCGGCCGCGATCCGATCGGCGACGCCGCGGGCCAGAATGCCGCGCGTCCCGCGATCGTCCAGGATTTCGGCCGGGCGGGGCGGCGGCCCCGCGATCTCGACCAGCCAGCCGCCGCGCCGGGCCCGCTCATAGGCTTCGACCCGGGGCGCTTCAGCGGCCAGGACGAGGCGCGCGCCCGCGGCTTCGGCCCGCATCCAGGCTCCGGACCGGGCGTCGTAGGCCGGACTTTCGGTCTGGTAATACGACTCGTCGGATTCCTCGTCGACGACGATGAGCCCTAGGTTCGGAAGCGGGATAAAGATGGACGAGCGGGGGCCGGCCACGACGACAGCGCTCTCCACGACGATCCGCCGCCGGGCATCCTCCCGGGCCCGATCGCTCATCCCCCCGTGCAGCATCACGACCCGCTCCCCCAGCCGCGAGGCGAAAGCCGCCGAGGCCGCCCGGCTCATCCCGATCTCCGGGAAAAGAGCCAGCACGGACCGGCCGCGAGCCAGGACCTCGCCGCAGACGGCCAGAAGAGCGGCCATCCGGCGGGCGGCGGGCGCGACGAGCAGGAAAGGGGCGAATCCGGGAACGGCCAGGTCGGCCGTCAAGCTTCGGATGGCGCCGGCGGCGGCCTCGTCGATCCGAAAATCGAGCCCCAGCTGGAGCGAGGCGACCGGCTCGGGCGGAGGGGGCGAGGGCTTGACGGCTTTGGCAACGGCCTTCTCCGAAGCCCAGTCTTTCTTCACCAGGCGGGCGGCGACGGAGGCCGCATCGGCCGTTTTCAGACGCTTTTTCAGGTAAGCCAGGCTGTAGCCCTTGACCGCCAACAGGGACGCGAGGCCGGCTTCGGCGGGCGACAGGGCGCCGGCCGCGGCGGCGGCCCGGCCGGACTCCGTCAGCTGGAGACGGACCGTGGCCCGCCGCGACAGCGACGGAGGCACCGCGGTCCGCAGCATCTCGCCCTGCGAGGACAAATAGCGCCGGCTCAATCGGTCCGTGAGGCTGAGGAGATCGGGCGGGATGATCGGGTCAGCGTCGACCAGCTCGAAGATCGCCTTGGCCTCGGCCGGAGGCGTCTGGTCGTGCGTCCGGACGACAAAGCCCGTGGCCGTGCGCGGCCCGAACGGGACGAGGACCCGCGATCCTGGACGGACGCGGCCGCGGAGCCCCTCGGAGATGGCATAAGTGAACGCCCGGGCCAGGGGCAGAGCGAAGACGACGTCGGCGAACAGGCTCATTTTTCGGCCAGGAGCGCCATGACCAGCTTCATGTCGTCCCAGACCATCTTCTTGATCTCTTTGTTGCCCTCGTTGCGGATGAGGTACGAAGGATGGAAGGTGGGCATGATCCGGATTCCCCGCCAATCGTAGAACCGGCCGCGGATGGAAGTCATGCCGCCGGTTGTGTCGGGCAGGAAGAAATCCGTCGCCGTCTTGCCCAGGCTGACGATGATCCGGGGCCGAATGAGCTCGATCTGGCGGAGAAGATGAGGCGTGCAGCTTTCCACTTCGTCCCGATGGGGCACGCGGTTGTCGGGCGGCCGGCACTTGACGATGTTGGCGATGAAGACCCGGCTCCGGTCAAAGCCCATGGCGGCGATGATCCTGGTCAGAAGCTGGCCGGCCCGGCCCACGAACGGCCGGCCTTGGGCGTCCTCGTCCCGGCCGGGGCCCTCGCCCACGAACATCAGCTCGGCCCGAGGATCGCCTTCGCCCGGGACGGCTTGGGTCCGGCCTTGAGCCAGGCCGCACAGCCGGCAGGCCAGAATCGTCCGGCGGAGCTCCTCCAGAACCGAAGGATCGGCCGGAGCGGATTTTACGGCGAACTCGGCGGTGGACTTGGCGGCGCCCGGCTTTGCGGCACCGTCGGCCCCGCCTTGCGGGGCATACGGTGCGTAAACCGTCTTCTTTTTTGCAGGCACGTCGAACTCCTCGACTCCGATCTCCTTCAGGAATCGGAGGTTGACCTCGAGGCCGTCCAGGATCTTAGCGCTTTTTCGCGGCATGGATTTCGACCCGCCTTCAGGTCCGTCCGGCCAGGACGGTTCGGACCAGACGCCGCCGGATTTCGGCCCGGCAGCGGGCGCTGAGGACGATGGCCTCGAGCTCGAGCACGGCCCGGTCCAGCCGGTCGTTGACGACGATGTAATCGAACCGGCCGGCCTCGCGGATCTCGGACTTGGCGTTGCGAAGCCGCGTCCCGATGGTCGCCGCATCGTCTTCATCCCGTTCCCGCAGCCGCTTGCGAAGGGTCGCCAGCGAGGGCGGCATGACGAAGATGAAGACGGCCCCGGGGACTCGCTCCCGAATCTGGCGGGCGCCCTGAACGTCGATGTCCAGGATGACGTCCGAGGTCCGGCCCAGGCGGCGGATCTCGGCTTTGGAGGTCCCGTAATGGTGGCCGTGGACGACGGCCCACTCGGCGAAGGCCTCCCGATTGATCAGCCGCCGGAATTCGGCTTCGGAGACGAAATGGTACTCCCGACCGTCCTGCTCGGAGGGTCGGGGCGGCCGGGTTGTATGCGAGACCGAGAAGGCGACTTGGCGCATGTCCTTGAGGACGTGGCGGAGGATCGTGGATTTGCCGCTGCCCGAGGGCCCGGTGACGACGAAGACCATGGCGTTCCTCCCCTATTCCAGGTTCTGGACCTGCTGGCGGATGCTCTCCACCTCGCCTTTGATGAGCAGGCCTTCCTTGGTCATGTCGATGTCCTGCGACTTGGAGTTCAGGGTGTTGGCCTCGCGGGTGAGCTCCTGGGCCAGGAAGTCCAGCATCTTGCCGGCCGGGTCGCCTTTGGTCGAGCGGATGAGCTGCAGGGCGTGCTCAAGATGGCATTTGAGGCGGTGGATCTCCTCGCTGACGTCGTAACGCTGGGCCAGATAAGCGACTTCCTCGGCCAGCCGCGTCTCGGAGCCGGAAACCTGGTTGTTTCCCTCCCGGACCTTCTGCCGGAGCTTCTGACGGACCAGCCGCGGGTGGCTGCGGACCCTCTTCTCCAGCCTCTGCACGGCCTTACGGACGTTGAGAACATGGACCTGGAGCTGGGCCGCGGTCTTGCGACCCTCGGCCCGGCGGGCCTTGAAGACGTCCTCCAGGGTGCGCAGGAAGCTTCGCTCCAGGAACTCGATCTCGGCCGGGCTGAACTCCTTGCGGCGAAGCTCCATGATCTGGGGGATCCGCAGCAGGCTCTCGGCCGTGACTTGGAGCTCGCGCCCCAGCTTGGCGGAAGCCCGTTGGACGGCGCCCAGGATCTTCTCCATCAGGCCCTCGTTGACGGTCACGTCCCAGCTCGAGGGGTCGGGATGGTGGAGGTCGAGGACAACCTCGATGCGGCCGCGGTGGAGGCGGGCCTGGCAGAGCACCCGGAGCCGGTTCTCCACGTCGCCCACGGCGGCCCCCTTGTAGCTCCAGTCGAAGAAGCGGTGGTTGAGACTCTTGATGGCGATCTTCAGCCGCATCGTCGGGGCGTCGAAGCTGCGCTCGGCGAACCCGGTCATGCTCATGATCATGGGGCGATCTCCTCGTCCTGCGAGAACTGCAGGTCGTACAGCATCCGGTAGACTCCCCGCTTGCGGAGGAGCTTGTCGTGCGGGCCGGCCTCGACGATGCGGCCCTTCTCGATGACCAGGATGATGTCGGCGTTGCGGATGGTGGACAGGCGGTGGGCGATGACGAAGGTGGTGCGGTCCTTCATGATCCGGGCCAGGGCCTTCTGGATCAGCCGCTCGGACTCGGAATCAAGCGAGCTGGTGGCCTCGTCCAGGATCAGGATGGGCGGGTTCTTGAGCAGAGCCCGGGCGATCGCCAGCCGTTGCCGCTGGCCGACCGAGAGCAGGCCGCCCCGTTCGCCGATCGGGGTGTCGTAGCCTTTCGGCAGGTCGACGATGAAGCGGTGGCACTCGGCCGCTTCGGCCGCGGCGACGATCCGCTCGGGCGCCACGTCGTCCAGCCCGTAGGCGATGTTGGCCCGGACCGTGTCGTTGAAGAGGACGATGTCCTGGGTCACCAGGCCGATCTGGGACCGCAGCGAGGCCAGGGTGACGTCGCGGATGTCGATGCCGTCGATCATCACCCGGCCTGCGGTCGGCTCGTAAAAGCGGGCCAGCAGGTTGATGATGGTCGTCTTGCCGGCGCCGCTGAACCCGACCAGCGCCACGGTCTGGCGCGGCTCGACCTCGAAGCTGATGTCGTGCAGGACGGGCCGGTCGGACTGGTAGGAGAAGCGGACGGCCTCGTAGCGGACCCGGCCCTGGATGGGCGGCAGGGGGTAGGCGCCGGGCCGGTCCTGCACCTGCCTCGGCATCCGCAGGATTTCCTCCACCCGGTCCAGGCAGGCGGTCGCCTGGACGACGGTGTTCTGGGCCCGAGTCAGCCGCTTGATCGGGGTGAATAGCGAGAAGATGGCCAAGGTGAAGGCGCCGAAATCGCCGGCGGAGATGTGGCCGCTGGTGATCCGGCGCGAGCCGATGACCAGGATGAAAGCGCCGACCAGGCCGCCGACGAACTCCATGAACGGCGAGGACAGCGAGGAGATCCAGGCCAGCTTGAGGTTGATCCGGAAGTAGCGCCAGGAGGCCTTCAGGAACTTGCGCAGCTCGAACGGCTCCATGGTGAAGGCCTTGACGATGCGGTGGCCGGCGATGGTCTCGTAGATGTGGCCGTAGATCTCGGCCATCTTGACCTGGCTGCGGCGGCCCTGCTTCTTGAGCTGCTTGCTGAAGGCGGCCATGGGCAGGACGGCCAAAGGAGTCAGAACGAGAGACATCAGGGCCAGCTCCCAGTCGATGGTCAGCATCAAGAACAGGATGCCGATCATGACGAAGGTCTCTTCGACCAGATCGCTCATGGCCGTTCCGACCGCCTGTTGGATGCGGTCGACGTCGTTGGTCAGCCGGGACATCAGGTCGCCTGTGGTCGCAGTATCGAAGAAAGAGGTGGATTGATAGAGGATGTGTTCGTAGAGCCGATCGCGCAGGGTCTTGACGATCCGGTTGCCGACCGCTTTCATGAAGAACGAGGACAGGAAGGTGAACAGGCTCTTGCCGAAGAGGACGAAGAGAACGACCCAGGGTAATACCCGCTTGATATCGTCCTGCGCAACGCCCAGCGTCCGCCACACGACATCCAATAGCCGGGTCCGGGCGACCGCGGCCCCCGGGTGCTCTTGCGTCATCCGCTGCTGTTGTTCAACCTGCTGGGCCTTGGGCATGAACATATTGTCGATGATGGGCTGAGTGAGAGCGAGGAACGTGGAGCTGAAGAGCGCCACGAAGAGGGTGGCCAGGAAGGCCAGGGCGACGTATTTGCGCTCGCGGAGAGTCAGCTTCAGGAGTCGGAACATGGCGGCTTCGCCCTAGCGGGCTTTCGCCCCCACGAAGCGGCGCGCCGTCTCCACCGCGTTCAAGGCCGAGCCGCGGGTTAGGTTGTCGGCCACCAGCCAAACCCAGAAAGCCCGTGGCACGGCCGTTTCGCGCTTCAGCCGGCCGACGAAGATCTCGTCCTTGCCGGCCACACTCAAGGGCGAGGCGGCGCAGCCTTCCCGGAAAGGCGTCATGGTGAAGATCGGGTTGCCGGCGAAGAGAGCTTCCAGGCCGGCCAAGTCGGCGTCCCGGACAAGCTCGATGTAGCTGACCAGGGTGTAGGTATGGAATACCGGCGCCTGGATCGTGGCCAAGGACAGCGGCAGGTCGGGCCGGTCCAGAACGCGTTTGACCTCAGCTGCGATCTGCAGCTCGACGGTGCATGAACCGTCCGGATCCGGCTTTTCGGTGTGGGACAGGAGGTTGAAGGCGATCTGCTCCTTGAAGACTTTCTTCTCGGGATCGGCGCCGCTCAACAGGGCGGCGCTCTGGCTGGCCAGCTCTTGGATTCCCGGGTCGTCGAAGGCCGAGACCGGCTGCAGAACGAGAGTCACCGCCTTGGCCAGCCCATAGGCGGGCTCGAGGAGATGAAAAAGGTGGGACAGGATGACCGTGGCCGGATTGGGGTTGGCCAGGATCTTCGTCTTGCGGCGGTCCAAGGTCCGGTCGTTGACGCCGGAGACGACCAGGGGGACGGACGGATCGTCGTTGAAGGCTTCGCTCAGGTCGTACAGCCGGAATTTGAATTTGGAGGCTAAGAGGCGAAGGGCCGGGCCTTGGCTCTTCTCGGCCGCGCTAAAGACCAGGTCCTTGCCCTCCAGGTCTTCGCCTTTGAGAGACCGCACGACCCGGGGCTCGTCCCGGAAATCGGTCAGCTTGCCGAACTCCTCCTGGACCTCCGGATCAAAGAACTCGATATCGACGCCCTGCCACGACGAGCGCGCCAGGGCTTCCTTGAATTCCCGCCCGCGAAGGCTGTCGCCGCCGACGAGGGCCAGCTTGATCTTGGGTTGTGGTGCCATGGCAGAACTGCGCACGCCTTAAAGGGACTTCCCGTATGCGGAGATCATAAGGGCCATTTTGTCCTTCAGGACGAGCTTGAGCTTCTTCAGCTCCTTTTCGTGAACCAGCTCGTCCGGGTTGAGGAACGGCTTGGCGGCCATCTCAACCAGCCGCGATTCGTGCCGCCGGTGCTCGTCATGGAGCCGGCGGAATTCGGGATTCGAGACTAAAAGCTGTTCCTTTATCCGCTGTTCGTCCATGCCGCGTCTCGGATTGAAAGAATATCACAAGGGGGGGGCGTTTTCAATTTTGGCCCGGGCAGACCGTTTTCCCCCTAATCAGGCCCCGGGAAAGAGGGCGTGACACTTAACGATCTATCGCGATCCGGAAAATTCCTTCCAATCGCTCGGCCAATGTCTCCCAGCGGAAAGACAGGATGCGGTCGTATCCTCTGCCGGCCAATCCGGCCCGGAGATCCGGGTCGCGCATCAGGCGCTCGATCCCGCGGCGTAAAAGGCGCGGCGAAGGCCGAGGCACGACGAGAGCGGTGCGGCCATCTTCGGCGAAATCGCGTGTTCCGCTGGGCGTGCACACGACCGGCACGCGGCAGGCCATGGCCTCGGCGCAGGTGTTCGACCATCCGGCCCGGCGCTCGGCGCTGACAAAGACGTCGGCTTGGGCGTAAAGCCAGGCCATCCGCTCTTGGGGCAGGTTGAGGTGGAAATCGAACGGCACGTCCGTCCGGATCAGGGGCCGAGGATCGCGCCGGTCCTGCCCGACCTGGGTATCGAAGAAAATCATGCGAACCCGCCTGCCGCGACGGGCCAATCCTTCGACCGCCCGGATGACTTGGGGCACGCCCTTGCGCTTCCTGGTGATCCGGCCGTAGCAGAGCACCCGGAACTCCGCGCCCTCTCTAGTTGCTTCGACGGGGTGGAAGATCGCGGGATTGACTCCGCCCGGGGCACGCTCGACCACTATCCCGTATCTTTTTTCCAGCCGCCGGCAAATCCCCTCGGAATTGCCCAGGAAAAGCAGGTCGCGGCGGCGGGCCACGGCCCGCTCGGCCTTGTGGCCTTCCAGGACGAAGTAGAAGAAGCGGCGGGCGGCCGGAAGCTTGTCGAAGACCGGGAGGATGGAATACTCGCCGCACATGCCGATGTCGAACGGCTCTTCGCCCAGGGCCGCAAAGGGGCGCGTCTCGGCTCGGAAGTCCAGCCAGGCAGGCGGGCCGCCCGCCGGATGGTACAGCACGAAGCGATGGCCGCGGGCGGCCAGGGCGTTGCCCAGCTCGAGGTACCGGCGGACGCCTCCGTAGACGTCCACGTGAGGCAGGAGGGCGGCGATCCGAAGCGGCGGCACGAAGGCATTTTACCATAACCGGGCGGCTCTCGCGGGCCGCGGAAACCGCGCTCCGGCGAAATTGTTGACAATCGGGGGCCGGAAAAATATACTATGACGCGCTTCCGGGGTCCGGAGGCGCTTTCCGATGGCGAGGTAGCTCAGCTGGTAGAGCGAGGGACTGAAAATCCCTGCGTCGGGGGTTCAATTCCCTCCCTCGCCATTCCCTCTTTCCCGCCTCCCCCTACCCTCCGCCGATATCGCCCAGTCGTTGATTCTTGATTTTTCCTGCGAATTCGATAATATGGGCCCAGACCCGTGAGTGTATTTTTTATGAACAATTTCGTCCTGATAGGAGTTTTCTCCGTCCTTTTAGCCGGATTCATTCTGGCCTTGCTGGTCCGATCGCTCCGCCGCGCTCGGCGGGCCCGAGCGGCCGAGCGCGAACGCCAGCGAGTGGCTGAAGAAACCGCTCGCCGCCACGCCAAAATGATCGAGGAGAGCAAACGGATCATCCAGACGTCCCGCAATCCGGCCGCGATTTCGGCCCGCTTCGAAGTCATCCGCGACCACGCCGAGAAGCTCTCCGCCCTGGCCGAGCATTACGACTTGCCCGATATCCCTCCCTCCACCCCCTCCGACCTGAAAGCCTTCTATCATGACGAGAAAGACCGCGTCCTGCACGATCGGATCATGGAACAGGTCGCGGAGGCGATGGCCAAGGCGGCCGAGATTCCCAAGCGGCCCGGCAAGATCACCTTCCTCGAACGGGGCCTGATCCTGTGCTTGGAAGGGAAAAGGACCACGCGCGACGAGAACTTGGCGCGGGAATTCGAGGCCAAGGGCGCGGAGATCCAGGCGATGATCGCGGCTCTGATGGCCGCGCCCAAGGCGAACTAGAACGGTTCCCGCCGCTTGGCGGCGAACGCCGCGAAGGCCTCGATATACCCCCCCGGCTCGCCGGCGTCGAACCGCCGGCCCTCGAAAAGGACGCCCCGAACCGGCTCCCGACCCAGGAGAATCCGGATCGCGTCGGTGATCTGGATTTCGCCGCCGTATCCGGGCCGCGTCGCCCGGATGGCTTCGAACACGCCGGGAGTGAAGACATAGCGTCCCAGGACACCCATGTCCGAGGGGGCGTTTTCGGGCCCGGGCTTCTCGACCAGGTCCAGGACGCGATAGACGTTGCCCCGGATCGGCTCCACACGGGCAACACCCTTTGTTCGCGTCTCCTCGGGCCCGATTCGGCCGAGGACGACCGTCGCGGCGCCGGTCTCTTCAAACACCGCCTTCAACTGGCCCAGGCAGGGCACATCGCAGTCGTAGACAGTATCAGGATTCATCACCGCGACGGGCTCGCCCGCGGCAAAGGCCTCGCCCATCGAAACGGCGTGGCCGAGGCCGAGCTGTTCGCGTTGTTCGAGGAAGGTGATTTCGGCCAGGGACTGGATCCGACGGAGCCCGTCGAGCAAGTCCGCCCGGCCTTTCTTCGCCAGAAAGGCTTCGAGGGCGGGACTGGGTCCGAAATGGTCGCGGATGGCCGTCTTCCAGGGCGCGATGATGATCCCGATCTCGCTGAACCCCGCCGCGACCGCTTCCTCAACCGCCACTTGAATGAGGGGCTTGTCGACGAGCGGCAGCATCTCTTTCGGCACGGCCTTGGACGCGGGCAGGGAGCGGGTGCCGAAGCCGGCGGCCGGGATGAGGACTTTTCGAACCTTGGGCATGGTTGGGCTTTCCGCCGGAGCGGAGACGCGGCTCAGAACTTATAATGCACCGAGATCGTCGGGAGGAGGATTTTCATATTATAGACGCCGGGCATGGCGTCGACGAGCTCGGCCCCGATCGACCGCTCCTTGCCCATGAGGACCTCCACCCCGAAATCCAGGCTCAGGCCCTTGGTCTCGTAGCCGAGCCCGAAGGTCAGGACGTTGAAGTCGTAGTTGGGCAGGAGGATGGTCATCGTCTCATCGGGAGCCGGGGCGGGGTCGTTGTAGTACCCGCCGCGGATCGCCAGCGAGGGGCTGAGCTTGTACTCGGCCCCGAACCGGATCTGCACGGCGTCCCGCCAGGCCATGGGGATGGAGGTCTGGCCCGCCGTGGTCATCAACAGCGACCAGAACGGGTTCAAATAGGCGGTGTCGAGGGTCTCGATCTTCTTCCAGTTGGTATATTGGATGTCGGCCGTCACGGTCAGACGATCGGTCGGCATGATGGCGATACCGCCGGCCAGCCAAGCCGGCCAGGTCAGATCCCGGGTCATGTCCGATTCCGGCGACGCGCCTAGGATCTGGAGCTGGGACATTTCCGCCGTGCCGGAGAACTTGACGGTGCTGGAGGTCCGGTAGACCAGGCCCAGGCGGACCATCGGATGGGGCTGGAACTGCATGCCGAACGTCGCCCCCAGGCCCCAGCCGGTCTCCGATTCGGTATACTGCCCGAGATCGATGAGCCCGGGGATCGAGCCGCCGTACGTGGAGAGATCGAACATGCCGTAGTTGATGTTCAGGGAGGCGCCGAAGGTGAACATGTCGTTGAGCCGGTAGGCGATCGACGGCGCGAAGGTCACCAGCCCGACTTTGCTCGACCAGTCGAGGTTCGTGGCGCCGCCCGATAGGGCGCCCATGTCCGCGCCGTCCCAAGCGGCGCCGGACCCCGAAGGCGTGTAGACGCCCATGGCCACAACCAGGTTCGAAGTGACGGGCTGGACATAGACGGCCATGCCGCCCAGGTAGTTCTTGGTCAGGGTCTTGGCGTCGACCAGGGTCAGCGTCCCGACCGGGGCCGGATAGGAGACCGAATAATTGTACGATCCCGACGGCAGGATGTCGGCGCCGTAGAAGCCGAAGGTCTTGTTCCGGATATGGGCCAATCCCGCAGGGTTCCAAAAGAGGGAGCTGAAATCGTTGGCCAGGCCGACGTAGGCGCCGCCCATGGAGATGGCCCGGCTGCCGAGGCCGTTCAGGTTCAGGCCGTTGCCGGAAGCGAGAACACAGACCGCCAGGAGGGCGGCTGCGGTCGTTAGAATCTTGCGGATCTTCATGGAAAAACCTCCAGAATGACTCTAGCGGACGCTCCCGAGTTTGTCAATCCGGAGCGGCCGCGCCGGCCGCGAAGCCCATCAAGCCCGCTTGAAGACGAAGCCGCCTCGGCCGTCCACATCGACGACGATCGTCTCGCCCGGACGGAACTCGCCGGCCAGGATCCTCATGGCCAGCGGGTTCTGGATGTCCTGCTGGATCGTGCGCTTGAGCGGCCGGGCCCCGTAGACCGGATCGTAGCCCCGGTCGGCTAGAAGCTCCTTGGCCTTGGCGGTCAGCTCGAGGCCCAGTTTGCGGTCGGCCAGGCGCCGCCGCAGCAGTTCGGCCTGCAGGTCGACGATCCGGAGGATGGCCTCTTGGCCCAGCGGACGGAAGATGATGATCTCGTCCACCCGGTTCAGGAATTCCGGCCGGAAGTGGCCCTCCAGAATGCGCTTGACCTCGCGCTGCATGGCCTCGTAGTCGCGGTTCAAATCCTTGACCGCCTGACTCCCCAGATTGGAGGTCATGATGATGAGGGCGTTGCGGAAATCCACGGTCCGCCCTTTGCCGTCCGTCAACCGGCCGTCGTCGAGGATCTGGAGCAGGATGTTGAAGACGTCGGGGTGGGCCTTCTCGATCTCGTCCAGAAGAATGATGGCATAGGGCCGTCGCTTGACGGCCTCGGTCAGCTGGCCGCCCTCCTCGTAGCCGACATAGCCCGGAGGGGCGCCGATGAGGCGGGCTACGGCGTGCTTTTCCATGTATTCGGACATATCGAGCCGGATCAAGGCCTTCTCGGAATCGAACAGGAACTCGGCCAAGGCCCGGGCCAGCTCGGTCTTGCCGACGCCGGTCGGCCCCAGGAAGATGAACGAGCCCAACGGGCGGGCCGCATCCTGCAGGCCGGCCCTGGCTCTCCGAATGGTGTCCGAGACCGCCCGCAGGGCTTCCTCCTGGCCGACGACCCGCCGGGCCAGGCTCGGCTCCATCTTGATCAGCCGCTCGACGTCCCCTTCCAGCATCTTGGACACCGGGATGCCGGTCCACTTGGAAACGACCTCGGCAACGTCCTCCTCGTCGACCTCTTCTTTGAGCATTTTGCGGGTCTTCTGGACGGTAGCCAGCTCGGCCGTGATTCGCTCCATCTCGCGCCCGGCTTCGATAAGCTTGCCGTACCGGATCTCGGCCACCTTCTCCAGGTCGCCGCGCCGCTCGGCCGACTGCTCCTCGGCCTTGAGCGCATCCTGCCGACCCTTGAGGGCCTTGGCCGCGTCGATGAGATCCTTCTCCCGCCGCCACTGCGCCTTCAGCCCATCGCCCCTCTCCTTCAGGCCGGCCAGCTCCTTGGCCAGCCCGGCCAGCCTCTCCTTGGACCCCGCATCCGACTCCTTTTTGAGCGCCTGGCGCTCGACCTCGATTTGGCGGACGCGCCGGTCCAGCTCGTCGATGTCCTCGGGCAGGCTTTCCACGGCGATGCGGATGTGGGAGGCGGCCTCGTCCATCAGGTCGATGGCTTTGTCCGGCAGGAAGCGGTTGGTGATGTAGCGGTTGGACAGGGTTGCGGCGGCGATCAGCGCCGCGTCGCGGATGCGGACGCCGTGATGCAGCTCGTATTTCTCCTTCAGCCCGCGGAGGATGGAGATGGTGTCCTCGACCGACGGCTCGCCGACCAAAACGGGCTGGAAGCGGCGCTCCAGGGCGGCGTCCTTCTCGATGTGCTTCTGGTATTCGTTGAGGGTCGTGGCCCCGACGCAGCGCAGCTCGCCCCGGGCCAGGGCGGGCTTGAGCATGTTCGAGGCATCCATGGCCCCTTCCGCGGCGCCCGCCCCGACGATGGTGTGGAGCTCATCGATAAATAGAATGATGCCGCCGTCGGCGTCCTTGATCTCCTTGAGGATGGCTTTGAGCCGGTCCTCGAACTCGCCGCGGTACTTGGTCCCGGCCAGGAGCGCCCCCACGTCCAGAGCGACAAGCCGCTTGTCCTTGAGCGGCTGGGGGACGTCGCCGTCGGCGATCCGCTGGGCCAGCCCCTCGGCCACCGCCGTCTTGCCGACGCCCGCCTCGCCGATCAGCACGGGGTTGTTCTTGGTCCGCCGCGACAGGACTTGGATGACCCGCCGAATCTCCTCTTCGCGGCCGATGACCGGGTCAAGCTTGCCTTGGCGGGCCAGCGCGGTGAAATCCCGGGTGTACTTGTCCAGAGCCTGATACTTGGCCTCAGGTTCGGGATCGGTGATCCGCTGGCTGCCGCGGATCACGGTCAAGGCCTGCAGGACGCCTTCGGGGGTCGCGCCGAAGCGGCCCAGCAGACGGCCGGCTTCGGAGCCTTCCTGTTTCAGCATCGCCAGCAGCAGATGCTCGGTCGAGACATACTCATCCTTGAGCGCCTCGGCCTCCTTCTCCGCCCCCGCCGCCAGCGCGGCCAATCCGGCGGACATCGCGGCCGGGGCGGCCGTGCCGCCCTGGACGCGGGGCATCCGCTGGAAGACGCCGTCCAGCTCGGCGCCCATCCGGCCGCGGTCGGCGCCCAGCTTGTCGAGAACGGCGGCCACGGTCCCCCCGTCCTGGCCGAGTAGGGCGTACAGCAGATGGAGATCCCGAATCTCGGCGTGGCCGGATTCGGCCGCCTTCCGCTCGGCGGCCTGGAAAGCCTCTTGCGATTTGACCGTGGTGCGCTCCCAACGCATGCCATTTCTCCTTAACCTGTCTTGACTATTTAGATAGGTTCTAGGGCCGGAAAAGTCAAGCCGCCGCCGGTCCGGGCCGGCTTGACATTTCCGTTGAAATGGTTATTTATGGTCTTGGACGAACTCGAGGGAGCCGATCATGGAAGAGATCGAAATCTCAAGCTGGCTGACGCTGGATGCGCTGAAGAAGAAGGCGGAGGTGGCCGAAACCGTCGGCAATCTCCAGACCGGCCATAGCACATCCGTATTCTGCCAGATCGAGGACGACTACCTGGAGCTCGTCTACACCGATGCCACGACCAATTGCCTGCGCCGTTTCGAGGACAAGGACGAATTCGAATCGGCCATCGAACAGCGCAAGGAAGAGGACGGCGAAGCCGCTTATGATGAGGAGCGCGATCTCGACGAGGACGACGAAGACGACGACGAGGACGATGCTTTCGAGGCCGAGGGCGAAGAGGAAGACTACTGACGCAACCGCTCGACCAGCCGGTTCAATAGATTAAGCGCTTCCAGGGGGGTGAGGGCGCCGACCTCGCAGTTTTCCAGAGACTCCCGAATCTCTTCCAGGGCGGAGCTCTGGCGATCCTGCCCGAACAGCCACATCTGCCGCCGGTCGGGCTTGCGCTCCTTGGCGTAGGCCAGGCGCGGCGTTCCGGCGTCGTCGAGCTCGGCCTTCTCCAGGTTGAACAAGATCTCCCGGGCTCGGCTGATGACCTCGCGCGGCAATCCGGCCAGCTGGGCCACGTGAATGCCGTAGCTGCGATCGGAAGGGCCGGGCACGATGCGGCGGAGAAAGACCACCTCCCCGCCCCTTTCCTCGACGGCCACGTGATGGTTCTTGATCCGCGGCAGGGTCAGGGCGAGCTCGGTGAGCTCGTGGTAATGGGTGGCGAAGAGCGTCTTGGCCCGAACCCGCTCGTTCTCGTGCAGATACTCGGCCACGGCCCAGGCGATGCTCAAGCCGTCGAAGGTGCTGGTGCCGCGCCCGATCTCGTCCAGGAGGATGAGGCTGCGCGGTGTCGCGTTATGGAGAATGGCCGCCGTCTCCAGCATCTCGACCATGAAGGTCGACTGCCCGGCGCTCAGGAAATCGGTGGCCCCGATCCGGGTGAAGATGCGGTCCAGCAGGCCGATGGAGGCCGATGCCGCGGGAACGAAGGAGCCCATCTGGGCCAAGAGGGCGATCAAGGCGGTCTGCCGCAGGAAGGTCGACTTGCCGCCCATGTTGGGGCCGGTGATGATCAGGATCTGGTCGGCCTCGCAGTCGAGCCGGGCGTCATTGGGAATGAACGGCTCGGGGCTGACGGCCTCGACCACCGGGTGCCGCCCGCCGGCGATGGTCAGGGCGTCCCCTTCGTCGATGACGGGACGGGCATAGCCGCGGCGGGCAGCCAGTTCGGCCAGTCCGGCCAGGACATCGAGCCGGGCCACCGCGGCCGCGACGGCCTGCAGCCGTCTCGTTTCGGCGGCCACGGTCTCGCGAAGCGCTTGGAACAGGCGGGCTTCGATTTCGGCGATCCGCTCCTCGGCATGGAGGACTTTCTCCTCGTAGGTCTTGAGCTCGGGGGTCAGGAACCGCTCCGAGGAAACGAGCGTTTGCTTGCGGATGTAATCGGCCGGCACCTGGGGCAGGTTCGGCTTGGTCACTTCGATATAGTAGCCGGCCACCCGATTGTAGCGGACTTTAAGCGAGCCGATGCCGGTCCGCTCCCGCTCGCGCTTCTCCAGCTCGACGATGAACGACTTGCCGGACCGGCTGACCGCCCGCAGCTCGTCGAGCTCCGCATCGTAGCCGTCCCGGATGATCCCGCCCTCGGTCAGGAGGAAGGCGGGCTCGTCCAAAATCGCCCGGCCGATGAGCCCGGCGATGTCGCCGGCATCGTCCCAGGAGGAGCGGATTCCGTCCAGGAGCGCCCCTCCGACCGGTTCGATCGCCGCCCGGACTCCCGGCAGGGGGAGAAGCGACTTGCGCAGGGCCACGCAATCGCGGGGATGGGCCGCCCCCAGGCTGATCCGGCCCGTCAGCCGCTCCAGGTCGAGGATGCCCTTGAGCGCTTCGCGCATCTCGCCGCGGGCGATGGGGGCTCCGAGAAAAGCCTCGACGGCATCGAGCCGGGCTTCGATCCCGGCCCGCTCGGTGAGGGGCCGCAGAAGCCAGTCGCGGATCAGGCGGCCGCCCATGGCCGTCACGGTCAGATCGATGACGTCGAGCAGCGAATCCTCGCTCCGGCCGTCGCGGGCATTGCGGACGAGCTCGAGATTGCGGATGGTGGCCGCATCCAGGATCAGCCGGTCGGACGGCCGGACCAAGCTCAAACGGCCGATAAGCGAGACCGAATCCTTGCGGACTTTCTTAAGATAATAGAGGAGGGCTCCCGCCGCCGTCGCGGCTCGCGGCTTGTCTTCCAGGTCGAAGCCGTGCAGGGTGGGCGTCCCGAAATGGCTGGTCAGGGTGTGGCGGGCATGGCCGATCTCAAAGGCCCAAGCCTCGACCGGGCTCTTGAGGACGCGGCGTAGGTCGCTTCGATCCAGGACGGCCGTCAGGGCGGCCGCATCCTCCTCGCCTTCCGCAACGACGATCTCCCGCGGCGCGGCCTTGTAAAGCTCGTCCACGAGAGGCTTGAGGTCGGACTCACTGCCTTCGAGAACCCTGATTTCCCCCACCGCCAGGTCGGCCAAGGCCAGGCCCCAACCCGTCGGGCCGACATGCAGGGCAGCCACGAAGACGCTGTCCTTGCCTTGCTCGGGGTCGATCTCCACGGCCGTCCCCGGAGTCAGAACCTTGACGACCTCGCGGCGGACGACTCCCTTGGCCGTCCTGGGATCCTCGACCTGCTCGCAGACGGCCACTTTGAAGCCCTGGCGCAACAGCTTGGCCAAGTAGGAGTTGACGGCGTGGAAGGGCACGCCGCACATCGGCACGTTCTGGCGAGAGGTCAGGGCGATTTCCAGGACGTGGGCGCCCGTCCGGGCATCCTCATAGAACATCTCGTAGAAATCCCCCAGCCGGAAAAACAGGAGCGCGTCGGGGTGAAGCGCCTTGACCCGGAAATACTGCTCCATCATCGGCGTCAAGGCGGCTTTTTCCACGGGGGGATTATACCGAAAAGGGTTTTAATTTTCCTCTGCCTTGGATAAACTGGGAAAATGGAAGGAGGCTCGATGACCACGAAATCCTCGGCCCTCGCCCGGGGCCTGTCCCTGGCTGCCCTCGGAATCGTCGCTGCGATCGCCTTCGGATCGAACGGAGCGGACGTTCCGATGCCCTCGTCGCCGACGACCAATTATGGATTCACGCCCCGGCCCGAAGCCGTGGCCGGCCTCGAGGCGTCCGTCCTGCCGCTCAACGGCGCCTGGAAATTCCAGGCCGCACCGCCCCCGGCCTTCTGGTCGCTCACCGAGCGCTCCGCCGCCGCCTGGCCCCCCATCCAGGTCCCCGGCGATTGGACGATGCAGGGCTTTGCCGTCAAGCCCGGCACAGCCGCCGGCTACCTTAAGACCGTGACCATCCCCAAATCGTGGGCCGGCAGCCGCGTTCTCATCCGCTTCGACGGCGTCCAGAGCGAGGCCAAGGTCTGGGTCAACGGGCGCCCGGCCGGCGCGCACCATGGCGGGTTCAACGCCTTCGAGCTGGACGTGACCGCCCTCGTCCATCCCGGCTCGGCCGCCACCATCGCCGTCTCCGTCCAAAACGAATCGACGGCCGACGATCTGGCCAGCGGCACCCAATACGCCGCCTACCAGTTCGGCGGCCTCACCCGCAAGGCCAGCCTGCTCGCGGTGCCCGAGGTCCACGTCGACCGGCTGCGGATCCGGACCGATTTGGACGACGCCTATCGCGACGCCCGCCTGCGGGTCGATCTATCGCTTGCGAACGCCGGGCGCAGCGCCGCACGCGAAGCCCAGGTCCGTTTCGCCCTGCTCGATCCGTCCGGGAACCCGATGCCCCTGTCCACCGCGCCTCTGAGCGCCTGGGACTTGGCGCCGGGATCGGCGGTGAACAAGGTCTTCGAAGCGGACGTGCGCGATCCGAAGCTCTGGGACGCCGAGCATCCCCGTCTCCATACCCTGATCGTGACCCTGACGGTCGAGGGCCGCCCCGTCGAGACGGTTTCCCGCCGCTTCGGGTTCCGGGAAATCGAGGTTGCGGGAACGCGGGTCTACGTCAACGGGACGCCGATCAAGATCCGCGGCGTCAACCGCCACGAAACCCATCCCTTGCTGGGGCGAAGCCTCACCCCCGAGCTGGGACGCAAGGACGCGGAGCTTTTCCGGGCCGCCAACGTCAACTATATACGGACCTCCCACTACCCGCCGGCCGAGGAGTTTCTGGACGCCTGCGACGAGCTCGGCCTGTTCGTCGAATGCGAAGCGCCCCTGGTCTGGATCGGCCACGGCGCCAATCCCAAGTGGAAGATCGACGCGCCCAACGATCCGAAGTACTACCCCCTCCTCGAGCGGGCCGTCGGCGAAATGATCGCCTTCGACGATCGCCATCCATCGATCATCTTCTGGTCGCTGGCCAACGAATCGACCTGGGGCCCCAATTGGGCCAAGGTCAAGGCCTTCGCCGAGACGCTCGATCCGACCCGGCCCAAGACGTTTCACGACCAGGCTTACGGCGACTACAACAACCTGGGCTCCTCGATCATGGCCGTGGCCAATTATCACTACCCCGGCCCGCAGGGGCCCGAACTGGCGTTGAACTTCCCGCGGCCGCTTCTCTACGGCGAATACTGCCATCTGAACTGCTACAACCGGACCGAGCTGGCCGCCGATCCGGGCCTGCGCGACGAATGGGGCAACGGCCTGCAGCGGCAGTGGGAGAGGATGGCCGGCTCAGCCACGGTCATCGGCGGCGCCATCTGGTCCGGGATCGACGACGTCTTCCAATTGCCGTCGGGCCAAGCGGTCGGCTACGGCGAGTGGGGCCTGCTGGACGGTTGGCGGCGGGAAAAGCCGGAGTACTGGCACCTGAAAAAAAGCTATTCGCCCGTCCGGGTCAAGCCGGAGGTGATCCCCGTTGCGGGCCCCGGCCAACCGATCCGGTTGGAGGTCGAGAACCGCCACGACTTCACCAACCTGTCCGAGATGCGGATCGAATGGCGGCTGGGCGAGGCGCGGGGAACGGCGCACATGGACCTTCCGCCGCGGCGGAGCGGCATTCTCGCGCTGCGCCCGCCGGCCGGCGATTTCCAGGGCCAGACCTTGAAGCTCGAGTTCTGGAGCCCGCGCGGCTTTCTGGCCGAGGCCGTCGAGATTCCCATCGGCCGCCGGACCATCCCCGCGCCGCCCTTCACTGCGGCGATGGCCGGCACGATCGAGCTCAAGGAGGAGGCCGGCCGCTACATCGCCGCCGGCCCATCGACCCGGTGGACGATCAACAAGGCCACGGGCGCCATCCTGGGCGCCGAGACGGACGGGGTCCCGATCCTAGCCGGCGGACCGGTCCTGATGCTTCTGGCCCAAACCTCGGGCCCTTGTGTGACGGACTTCAGCCTGGACATCAAGCCGCTGAACGACGTCGGCTCCGCATGGACGGCGGAATCGGTCAAGGCCGTCCAGGAGGCCGGTGCGGTCGTTTTGACCGTAAAAGGGCGCTATAAAGAAGCCCGCGGCGAGTATCGGATCCGGATCGACGGCGCGGGCCAGGCCGATATCGAGTACTCCTTCGCAGTGGAAGAGAAGATGAACCCTCGCCAATGGGGGCTGGTGCTCTATCTGCCGCGCGAAATGGACAGGCTCGATTGGAGCCGCCAAGGCCTCTGGTCCGTCTATCCCGACGACCACATCGGCCGGCTCCGGGGCACCGCCATAGCGCTCGCCGCCGGACGCGATTTCCGATTTCGCCAGGCGCCCGAGTGGGCCTGGAAAGACGATCAGAACAGCCTGGGCTCGAACGACTTCCGCTCCACCAAGACCGGCCTCGACTGGGCCACGCTGACGTCGGCCAAAGGCTACGGCGCACTGTTGGCATCTGACGGCCGGCACGCTGCGCGGGCCTTCGTCGACGGCGATCGGATCGGATGGCTCATCGCCGACTTCAACACCGGCGGCGGGGATATCTTCTTCGCCCCGCATCACAAGGTCGACGACCGGCCGCTTGAAAAGGGCGCCGTCATCAAAGGCAGGTTCGCCGTCCGCCTTCTGGCCGGCCCGCGCTGACCAGGCCGAGCCTCAGAGAAACGAATACTCCTTGCCGTACCGAAGCATCTGCTGGACGTAGTCCGTGGGATATTCGACTTTGACATCCACGATCTTGCCGTTCTCGACGACCGGCGTGTAGACCACGTTGAGGAAGCCGGTATAGGGGGCCAGGTTGAGCTTGGCGTAGCGTGCCAGAACTTCCTTGTGCAGGACGGGGTCGAGGTTGACGCCGTAGGTCTCGATGAGCGCCTTGGCCGTCTCGTAGTCGCCCTCGGAAGTAATCCGCTGGATCTCGGCCAGAAGCTTGCCGTAGAGGGCCCGCAGCTTCTGGTAATCCTTGATCACGAAATAGGTCTTGCCTTCACGGACTTCCTTGGCGATCACGTTCTCGGGCAAGCCCTTCTCGTAGACCCAATGGGCGATCATGGCCCGGTTCCGCATATGGGCCTGGGTGATGGTCTTGCCGGGCTGAATCCGGACCATCTGGGTCAGCAGGCCGTTGCGGACGTTGCCGTCGTAGTCGGCCTTGGCCGCCTCGACCGAGGGCAGGAGGCCGAGCTCGATCATCTTGGGATCCATGATGTAGTAGAGGGCGAATAGATCCGCCCGAGCTTCCTCGATGGGCGAATGGTAGTTCTTGAGGGCTTCCACCGAGACGCCGGGCAGCAGCTGGCCGGAGCCGTGGCCCAGGACCTCATGCATGTCGGTATGGATGTCGCCGGCCAGGGCGCCGTACTGGCGCGACCGGGCCAGCTCTTCGGGCGAGGCGGTGAACTCGGGCCCGAACCCGGAGCTCAAGGACGACTGCGAGCCGGCGTAGGTGATGTTGCCCAGGGTCACGGACTTGGAGCCGTGGACCTTGCGGATCCAGGTGGCGTTGGGCAGGTTGATGCCGATGGGAGTGGCGGGATAGGTCGCCCCGCCCAACATGGCGGCGTTGATGACCTTGGCCGAGACGCCCTTGACCTCTTTCCGCCTGAAGCGGGGATCGATCGGCGAGTTGTCCTCGAACCACTGGGCGGCCGCCGAGATGGCTTCGGTCCGCTTGGTGGCCTCGGGGTCCTTGAAGTTGACCAACGACTCCCAGGTCGCCTTGCGGCCCATCGGGTCGTTATAGACCTCGATGAAGCCGTTGACGAAATCGACCATCGACTGGGTATCGGAGACCCACAGGACGTTGTACTCGTCGAACTTCTTCAAGTCGCCGGTCTTGTAGTATTCGATGAGCTTGCCGATGATCCGCTTCTGGAGGTCGTTCTCGGCGACACCGGCCGCCTTCTCCAGCCAAAAGACGATCTTGGCCAGGGCCGGCCCGTAGAGGCCGTCCACCTTGGCCACTTCCTCGACCACTTTGCCGTTCTTCTTGACCAGCCGCGAGTTCAAGCCGTAGGAAATCGGCTCGGGATCGTTCGGCTTGGCCAGGCCGGCGTAGAATTTCTCCGCCTCGGCCTGGGTGACACCCTCGTAGAAGTTGACGGCCGAGGTCTTGACCAAATCCTGGCTCGAGTCCTGGCCGATCTTCTTGGCGTCTACGGCCGGGTCGAACAGGATGGGCTTCAGGAAGGTCAGCAGGCCGTCCAGGGTCTGACCCTGAGCCAGCGGGAAGGCCGTCCCCTCGGTCCCCTTGGCCAGGGCTTCGAAGTATTCGGGGGTGAATTCGGGGACGAACTTGTCGTAAGCGTAATGGTGGTGGATGCCGTTGGCGAACCAGACCTGCTTGACATAGGTCAGGAACTTGGCCCACTGCGGATCGTTCCGGTCGCCTTTGTAGCCCTCGACGATGGCGTCCAGGGTCTTGCGGATGACGAGGTTGTGCTTGTAGTTCTGGGCGAAAGTGATGTCCCGCCCGGATACCGCGGCCTGGCTCAGGTAATAGATCAGCTCTTTCTGGGCCGGGCTGAGGGCCTCGAAGCCTTTGACCTGGTAGCGCAGGATTTTCACGTCGGCGAACTGGTCGACCTGCCACTGGAAGGCGTCGACCGCGGCCACCGCCGGCTCGGGCTGGGGCTCGGTTTTCTTGCAGGCGGTGATGAGGAACGCGACCCCGAAGATCAGGGCCAGAAGAACGATCTTTTTCGTCATGGCGGGACTCCTTTCGCTCGGGTTCAGGCCATCCCCTCGGCGCCTGTGCGCCTCGGGAACGACGCCCGGGGATTGTATCACCGGGTAAAAACGAAAATCAATTTTCCGGCCGCGGTCATTTTTGCAGGACCGAGGGATCATCCAGGACCCACATCCCGCGGCCGTTGGTGGCGATGACGATCATGTTGTCGCGGGGATGGATCTGGAGGTCCCAGACCGGGGCGTTGGGCAGGCCCGAACCGAGATCATTCCAGGTTCGTCCGTCGTCGGTCGAAGCATAGACGCCGAAATCCAGCCCGACATAGAGGACGCCCTTTTTGCGGGGATCCTCGCGGATGACGTTGGTCGGGCCGCCGGGCAGGTTGGAGGCCAGGCTGACCCACGTCTTCCCGTAATCGGACGACTTGTAAACGTAGGGGGCGAAATCGTCGTCGTGCCGGCCGATCAGGGTGATGTAAACCGCCGCCGGGTCGTACTTGGAGGCGACGATTGACCAGACGTGCTTGTTGTAAGGCAGGCCGTTCGTGATCTCGGTCCAAGTCGCGCCGCCGTCCTTGGTCACATGGACGCGCCCGTCGTCGCTGCCGGTATAGAGGAGCCCGAACTGGAAGGGAGACTCCGCCACTGCGGTTAGAGTCGCAAACGGGATGGCGAACGGCAGCCGGCCCTGCTTTTGCGGGTCAAAGGCCGTCAGGTCGGGGCTGATCCGATCCCAGGTCTCGCCCCGGTTCATGGAGCGGTAAAGGTATTGGAAGCCGTGATAGACGACTTGGGGATTGTGCGGGGAGAGGATCGTGGGCGCCAGCCACTGCCCGCGCAGCTCGGGTTCCCCCTCGGCCGCCTTCGGGGAGATATCCTTGTCGGTCCAGGCCCCGTCGGCATATTCCGACCGCTGCAGCCGGCCGTAAAACGTGGACGAGAACTCGACGGCGGGATTGGTCGGATCGACGGCGATGTGCGAGCCCTCGCCGCCGGGGGCCAGCTCCCAACGGACGGCCGGGAGGCGTGATCGGCGGGCGTTCCCGACGAGAGGAGCGATCCCCACGCCGCGGTGAGTGAAATGGTCCTGGACCGAGCCGTAGGCCGTGAACGGCTTGGCCATGTCCAGGGCCACGTTGTAGAACTGGATGGTCGGAATGCCCTTGTGGAAGTCCCGCCAGCTCCGGCCGCCGTCATAGGACACGTTGGCCCCGCCGTCGTTGACGTTGATCAAGTAGCTCGAATCGGCGGGGTCGATCCACAGCCCGTGGTGGTCTCCATGCAGGTTCTCATAGTAGATGCCCCGCCACGACTTGCCGCCGTCGACGGACTTGTAGAGTCCCAGGCCCATGATATAGACGGTGTTCTCGTCCTGGGGATCCACCCGGATCTGGCCGAAGACCCAGCCGTAGGTGCCGCCGAAGCCCTCCATCAGAGCGTCGGAGACGCTGACCTTGCGCCAGAACCCGCCCTGATCGTCGGAGCGATAGACCTCGGCGCCGACGATCTTCTTGCCCGTCTTGAGACGGCCGTAGGCGTCGCGCTCGCCGGCGGCGGCCTCGCGGCCGGGGTTGTGGTTGTCCACATACGCATAGACGACGTCGGGCTTGCCGGCGCAGAGGTCGAGGCCGATGCGTCCGGTCAGGGCGGTATCGGGCAAGCCCGAGTCGCAGGGCTTCCAGGTCCGGCCCCCGTCAGTCGTCTTGAACAGGCCGTCTTCTCCGCCGGGCATGGGATCGGAGTAGCGCCGGCGGATGCGGTTCCAGGTGGCGGCGATCAGCGTGTCGGGCTTGGTCGGGTCCATGACCAGATCGTTGGCCCCAACCCTCTCGTTGATATAAAGAATTTTTTGCCAGGTCAGGCCGCCGTCGGTGGTTTTAAAGACGCCCCGATCGGGATTGTCCGTCCATTCATGCCCGGTAGCGGCGACGTAGACGATGTCCGGATTCGTGGGATGGATCAGGATGCGGGCGATGGTCTGGGTTCCGGGAAGACCCATGTGCCGCCAGGTCTTGCCCGCATCGACGGACTTGTAGACGCCGGTCCCGGCGATCGAAGCCCGGAAGATGTTGGCCTCGCCGGTCCCCAGCCAGACGATATTCGGGTCGGAGTCCGCAATGGCCAGGTCGCCGACGGACAGCGTCGGAAGCTCATCGGTCAGAGGCTCCCAGGTGACGCCCGAGTTGACGGTCTTCCAAACGCCGCCGGTGGCCGAGCCGATGTAGATCGTGTGCTTCGAGCCCTTGGGCACGGCGATGTCGGTGCAGCGGCCGCCGATGATGTCGGGGCCGATGAATCGCCACTTGAGGTCCTTGGTCGGGGATGCGGCCTTCATGGCCTTATGCTGTTCGGCCCATTTCAGGCGCAGGGCGGGATCGGTGCTCTGGACCGTCTTCAGGGCCGGGCGGCCGGGAGCGGCTTTTTGCGCCGCAGAGAATCCGCTCAGGCCCAAGGCCAGGGCGAGGGACAGACAAAGAAAAATCCGGTTGCGTCGATTCGAAGTCATGGCGCCTCCCATGGGCTCTAGTCTTCTTCCCAGAATCGCGACGAACGCTTGTCCTTGCCGTTGACCGGGTTGGCATCCAGCGCCCACATCCCCCGGCCGTGCGTCGCGATGACGACGATGTTGTCGCGCGGGTGGACGATCAGGTCGTGAACGTAGACGAATGGCAGTCCTGCCCCGAGCGCCGCCCAGGTCTTGCCGGCGTCGTTGGTGACGAAGACGCCGCCGTCCGTTCCGACATAAAGAACGTTGCGGTCGACCGGGTCTTCCCGGATGACGTTGACCGGGCCGAGGGGAATGCCGGCGGCGATCGAGACCCAGGTTTTGCCGTAGTCGGTCGACTTCCAGACGTAGGCGGCCATGTCGTCGTCGCGCTTGCCGTTCTGGGTCATGTAGACCGTGCCCAAGGCGTACTTGGACGCGACCAGGCGGGAAACCCACTTCTTCGCCGGCAGCCCGGCCCCAATTTCGGACCAGGCTTTGCCGCCGTCCCGGGTCACCCAGACCCGGCCGTCGTCGGTCCCGGCATAGACGAGCCCCGATCGAAGCGGCGACTCGGACAGGGCGAACAGGGTGTGATAGGGAATATCGCCCATCTCGGAGGGGATCGGCGCCGTCAAGTCGGGACTGATCTTCTCCCAGGTGTCGCCGCGATCGAGCGAACGGAAGAGGAATTGCATGCCGTGGTAGACGATCGAGGAGTTGTGCGGCGAGAGGATGAAGGGCGCCAGCCACTGGCCGCGCAGCGGCGGCTCGTTCTCGAAGGCCCGCGGCAGGAGCGTCTTGCTGGAGGGGCGGCCGGACGCCGTACCGGGCAGGCCGTATTCGGCCCGGGCGATGGTGCCGTAGAAGCCCGCCGAATAGACCAGGTTGGGGTTGCCGGGGTCGATGGCGTGATTGGAGCCCTCGCCGCCCGGGGCATTCTCGAAGGCCTGGGCCGGGATGCGGTCGCGGCCGCGGCCTAGGTCGACCGGGGCCCGGAAGCTTCCGTGGTCCTGCATCGAGCCGTAGACCTTGAACGGGACGGCCATGTCGTAGGCGATGTCGAAGAACTGGCAGACCGGGATCTGGCTCTGGAAATAGCGCCAATTCTTGCCCTTGTCGTAGGACACGGCTACACCCTGGTCGAAGGCCTTGACCAGGTAGGAAGAATTGGCGGGATCGATCCACAGGGCGTGATGATCGCCGCCGGGGCCGGGCACGGTCCGGAAGGTCTTGCCGCCGTCGTTCGAGGCGCAGAACGGCAGGCCCATGGTGTAGACCGTGTTGTCGTCGTTGGGGTCGACCCGAATCCGGCCGAAGACCCAGCCGTAGGTGTTGGAATGGCTTTCCATGAACGATTTCTGCTCCGGCGTCAGGCCGCTCACCCGGGTCCAGGAGCCGCCCTTGTCGTCGGAACGGTAGACCGTTGCGCCCTTGATGATCCCGGCCGACGGCAGGCCGTAGGAGTCGGCTTTCTCTTCTTCGCTCGGCTCGCGGGCCTTTTCGTAATTATCGAGGAAGGCATACACCACGTTGGGCTTGGTCAAGCAGACGTCCAGCCCGATGCGGCCGCGGAAGCGGGCCTCGGGCAGGCCGGCGTTGATCGGCGTCCAGGTCCGGCCGGCGTCGATTGTCTTCCAGATTCCGCTGCCGGACGTAGTCGGCTCGTTGCGGGGATCGTTCCATTTCTTGCGCGTCCTCTGCCACGTCGCCGCGTACAGCGTTTGCGAGTCCTGGGGATCGATCCGCAGATCGATGGCCCCGGCCTCATCGGAGATGAAAAGGACTTTCTCCCAGGTCGTACCGCCGTCGACCGTCTTGTAGACGCCCCGATCGGGGTTCCGGGTCCACTCGTTGCCGGATGCGGCTACGTAAATGATCTTCCTGTCGGAGGGATGGACCACAATACGGGCGATGGTGCCCGTCCCCGCCAGGCCCAGGTGGGTCCAGGTCTTACCGCCGTCGGCGGTCTTATAGACGCCGGTCCCCGATTGGGAGCTACGGAAGATGTTGGCTTCGCCCGTCCCGACATAAAGGGTCTTCGGGTCGGAGGGATCCAAGGCCAGCGTGCCGACGGCCGCCGAAGGGCCCTGGTCGAACACCGGTTCCCAGGTCGTGCCCTCGTTATCCGTCTTCCAGACGCCACCCGAGGCCGCGCCGACATAGATCGTATAAATTTGGCCCTTGGGCGACACGACCGCGACGTCGGTGATGCGGCCGCTGATGTTGGTCGGGCCGAGGAACTGCCATTTAAGGTCTTTGTATTTGGACACCGCCTTCATCTGGACGAACTGGTCGTACCAGGCCAGGCGGAGCTGCGGATCGGTGCCGACGATTCGAGTCGGCGCCTGGTCCGGCCGCTGGGCCGGGAGCAGGGCCGCGAAGGCGGCCAGCCCGGCGGCTGCCAGGAGAACGAGCCGAGGTACTGTGGGATGCGGGGATCGCATGAGGGAAACCTCCGTTCCGAGTGAGCTCGACGCCCGGGGAGGGCGGGCTCCCGCGAGGCATTCTAGTCCCGACGCGGCCCCGTGGCAACCGGACCCGCCCGGGGAGGGCGGTTTGACCGGCCCGGGGAATTGCGCTACGCTACGCCAGCGATCATGAACGCGCCCAACGCCCTGACGACCTTCCGCATCCTGCTGGTGCCCGTCCTCATGGCCTTCCTGCTGGCCGGCTTCCGGGGCCATGAATGGTTCGCCCTGGGCGTCTTCTGGCTGGCCATGCTGACCGACACGGTGGACGGCATCCTGGCCCGGCGGACCAACGCCATCACCGAGCTGGGCAAGCTTCTCGACCCGATCGCGGACAAGCTGCTGATCACGGCCGCCTTCGTCTGCCTGGTCGAAGCGGGGAATGTCCCGGCCTGGATGGCCGTCGTCATCATCGGCCGGGAGTTGGCGGTGACGGGCTTCCGGGCCATCGCCGCGTCCAAGGGCATCGTCATCGCCGCGTCCTGGCCGGGCAAGATCAAGGTCTGGCTCGAGACCGCGGCCATCTCGCTGCTCCTCGTGAAGCCCGCGTGGCTGGGCTCGCTGGCCGGCGCCCCGCGGGTTTTTCTGTGGCTGACCATGGCCGCGGCAGTCTATTCGGCCGCGGAGTATTTCGTCAAGTACGGCCCCGGCCTGGTCCGGGAGAACCCCTAAGTCTGGGTCAGAGCGCGGCGGCCGCCGTCTCCAGCGAGTCCCGATCCTCGACGTTCGCCAGGACGAACGGGTGCGGCCAGCCCCGGCCGATCCGCTTCATCAGCCCCGACAGGACCTTGCCCGGCCCCGTCTCGACGAAGACGTCGATCCCCTCCTCGCGCAGGGTCTCCATGGCCTTGGTCCAGAGAACCGGCCGGCTGACCTGTCGCTTCAGCCCGTCGCGGGCCTCGGCCGCCGCGGTGATCCGGCGCGCGTCGACGTTGTTGACGACGGGAAAGCGAAGATCGCGGAAGGCGATCGCGTCGAGATCCGCGGCCAGGCGGTCTTCGGCCGGCTTCATCAGGGGCGAATGGAACGGGGCGCTGACCGGGAGCATCACCGACTTGGGCGGCTTGGCCAGCCGGAGAGCCTCCTCGACGGCGGCCTTGTCGCCGGAAATGACGATCTGGTCGGGGCTGTTCCAGTTGGCGACCTGAACAGCGCCCTGTGTCACATGGGCCAGGCAGGTCTCCAGCGCCTCGTACGGCATCCCCAGAACGGCAGCCATGGCGCCCGCGCCGACGGGGACGGCGTCCTGCATGTACGTGCCGCGCTTGTGGACGAGCCGGACGGCATCCTCGAAGTCGAGAGCCCCGGCCGCGACCAAGGCCGAATACTCGCCCAGGCTGTGGCCCGCCGCGACGGCCGGCTCGCGCTCGAGAAGACGGTAGGCGATGACGCTGACGACGAGCAGGGCGGGCTGGGTGTTGCGGGTCAGCCGCAGATCCTCCTCGGGGCCTTCGAAGCACAGGCGCGAGAGGGAAAAGCCGAGGACGTCGTCGGCCGCGCGGAACAGCTTCTTGGCCTCGTCGGCATAGTCGTAGAAGCTCTTACCCATGCCGACGGCCTGGGATCCTTGTCCGGGAAATAGAAAAGCGGCCTTCTTCATCGCGATCTCCGGTTTCTGCTCTATTTTAAACAGTCGGTTCTAATCTCCACTCCGGCTTGATCCCTCAGCGCGTCGATCCAGGCCGTGGCCTGGGCTTCGATCTTGGCCTTCTTGATCTCGGCTTCGATGGCATCCAGGACCTCGACCAAAGGCCGCGCCGGCTGGCCTTCGGCCTTCCGGGCGGGAACGTAAGTCTCGGCATAAAAGGATTCGATTTCCCGCAGGCTGACGCTGACCGTCCGCAGAAAGCGATCATCGAGGGTTTTTCGGAACAGCACCTTCTCTTCGATATACGGACGGACGCCGGCCTCGTTCATGCCCAACCGGTCCAGGCTGCTCCGGATTGAGGCCGCGCCGGCCCGGGCCAGGAGCTTCCGCCATTCCGCGTCGACGGCCGCCGGATCGGGCGCCGCGGCGGAAGGGCGGACCTGATCGACGACGAGCTTCTGGTCGATCAGCAGGTTCAACAGGGCCGCTCGCCGGGCGGCTGGGGCGGCGGTCTGGGCCTGGCTTTTCGGAGCGCTCGGATCGGCGGAGATGACCCGGGGGGCCACGGCCACCCGCTCGAATAAACCAAACGCATCCGCCACCTCGACGTCGAATCGGGTGATGATTCCGCCGTTGACCACGGCCGCGACGCAATCCACGGGCCGATTCTGAGCCGCCGCGGGAACAGGCTGGAGGAGGAATCCGGCCGTGGCCGCCAAAAGAAGGATGTTTCGACGCATTTTAGAAGACGTCCCCGATGGTGATGAAGATTTTCATCCGGGCCTGCCCGGCCGGCGCGTTGAGGTTCCAACCGAGATCGAAGCGGATCGGGCCGAGCGGCGTCCGGTAGCGCAAGCCCGCCCCGACGGCATTCTCCAAGCCGGCTAGGCTGAAATCGCCGCGGTGGGCGAAGACGTTGCCGGCGTCATAGAAAACGGCGCCGGTCAAGGCCGGCAAGGAAGGCAGCAAGGGGAAACGCAGCTCCAGGTTGAAAAGGACAATCGCCTTGCCGCCGACCGGCATATCCGAGCCGATGTCTTTGGGTCCCAGGCGGTCGAAAGACCGGCCACGGAAGGAGTTGCTGCCGCCGGCGAAGAACCTCTCGTGGATGGGGATGCGGCCCATGGCCAATCCGGCCCGGCCCGTCAAGCTCAAATTCCAGCGGCCGAAGAGGGGTTGGTAAACCTGGCCCTTGACGAAGGTCTTGACGTAATCCGACTCGACTTTAAACAGCGGATAAGCCCATTCCAGCACGCCGCTCAGGAAAGTCCCCCGCTCCGGGTTGAAAGAATCATCGCGCCGGTCGAGGAGGAAGGTCTCCGAAACCGAGGTGGCCGAGTAGGGAAAGAACTGGCGGTCGACTTCGTTCGCCGCGATCTCCAAGGAATTCAGGGTGGTGCTGGCCCAGCGCAAGGTCGTCAGCGAAATCCAGCCCGAGGCCAGGGTCCGGGACCCGCTCAGGCTGATGCCCCGGCGGTCGAACCCATAGCTTTCCCGGGCCTCGCTCTCCGCCCAGCCGTTCAGAGTGATCGGCATCGACCAGCCGAACAGGAACGGCTCCTCCCAGGAGACGACGGCCCTCTTTTCCCGCTCGCTGAACTGGCTGATCAGGCTGAGCTGGGCGGCCCGTCCGAAGACGTTGCCGCGGGTGTATTCGGCCGTGGCTCGTGGTCCGATGACATTCTTGGCCAGGTCCAGCCGCATCGGTTCGTTCTTGGTCTCCAGTCCCAATCCCAGGCTGACCAAGTTCCGTTCGCCCTCGCGGAGGTTGATGACCAAGTCGACCGTCTCCGGGCCGGTCGGGACCTCTTCGATCTGGATCTCGGAAAAGACCCCCAATCGCTCCAACTCCCGCTTGGACTCCTGGATGGCTTCGGCCCCGGCCCAATCGCCCTCCCGCAGCCGGAGCTGGCGGTCGATGAGACGCCGCTGGGTGATCGGGGAACCGGCCACCACGATCCGTTCCACCCGGAGGCGGCGGCCTTCGACGATGCGGAACTCCACCGTATGCCTGTTTTCGGCCACCGTCTCGACGGCGGCGACGATCTTCGTATCGCGTACGCCCCGGTTGGCGTAAAAGGCCTCCAAGCGGCCGACGTCCCGTTGAACGGACGGCGAGACATAGGCGCCGCCGGCGGCGGCCGTCACCTGGGTCAGGAGCTCCTCCGCCGTAAAGAGCAAGGCTCCGGTTGCGGTGACGCGCTCGATCGTCTGCCGGGGGCCTTCCACGATGGTCAACACGGCGTCGGTGGCTTGATCCGCCGATCGGAAGCTCAGCTCGGCCCGGGCCTCCGGGAAGCCCTGCGATTTATAATAGTCGATAATCCGGCTCGGCAAGTCATAGACCGCCGCGCCGCCGAGCGGGAGCCTGGGCGTTCCTCCCAGGGCCCGCTTCAGATCGTCCGGAGCGAAGTGGGTCGCGCCCTCGATGACAACGTCCCGAAGGCGGACCTTCTCCCCCGGCACAGCCTCGTGGATGACTCGAATCTCCTCCGGCGTGCGCTCCATCCGGGAACGGATCGCGGCGAAGAGGTAGCCGTCGGCTCGAAGGTCGGCGAGAATGCGGGCTTCGGCCCGTTCGACGGCCCAATCCTCGAAGACAGGCTGCTCCCAGATGGCGCGGAGGGGCGCTTGATCGACTTTCGCTCCCCTGACCTCGATGACGATCCGCTCCTGGGGGACGACGAAAAAATTCAGGGATACGGTGTTGTCGGATTCGTGGAAAACCCGTCCCCGGAGTGAGATTTCGGCCCGCGGATACCCAAGATCGTTGTAAGCGGTTTTCAAGCGGGCCAGATCCGCCTCCACTACCGTCGGATTGTACGGCTTCCCCGGCTTGGTTTTGATGAGCCGGGCCAAGGTGGACGGTTCGGCGATCGGCCGGCCCTTGAAACCGATCGCGCTGACGGTGAAGCGCGCGCCCAGGACGATTTCGAACAGGACGTCCACGGCCGGGCGGTCCTTGACCCGGCGGGCCGAGCTGATGACGACACCGTTCAGATAGCCTTCCCGACGCAGCGCCTCGCGCAGCTCAGCTTCGGCCCGGACCCGCAAGTTCTCCGTGTAAGGGGCGTCGGGACGGATGGCGAACAGGCTTTCGCTGAGCAGTCGGGAGGACACCCCGTGTCCGCCACGGAACGTCACCGCTCGGGTGGTCAGCCGGCGCTCCAACAGAACGGTCAGCCGGATGTCCGTCCCTTCCCGACGGAGGATCTGGATATCCGCGAAAAGGCCGGTCCGGTAAAGCTGTCGGAGAGCGGCGTCGCAAGACTTGGCCGAGAAGGCGAGGCCCGGCGCGATCGGGACCAGGGCCGCGAAATCGGCGTCGGCGGGGAGGCCGTCCACAAACACGGAGACGGACGTCACGGTGGCCGAGGCCTGACCGGCTCCGGCCGGAGCGGCTCCGATCAGGGCAAAGATCAAGGCCAGGGCGGCGACGGCCGCGGCCCGGACAACCTTAGAACCGCTTGCGAACCTTGACATCGAGGCTGAGCCGCCCGCGCTCGTCGCGGACGGCGACGAGAGCGAAGCTTTGAGTGAAGTCCCATTCCAGCCGGATGAGGTCTTCCCTCTGGCTGGTCAGGTTAGTCGAGTATAAGAGGATGATGTTGCGAGAGATCTTCTTGCCCACCGTCAGGCGAGCGGTCATTTCCGTGGACGCCCCCAGAACGAAGGGATCGATTCGCAGGCTGTCCAGGGCGAAGAGCTTCTCGGCCCGCTTTTGGGCCTGCTCGGCCAGCTGGAACGACAGCAGCGAACCCGTTCCCATTTGCGCACTGGCCTCGTAGGAGTATGTCCGCTTGAAGGACTCGCCCAAGGCCAGCAGAGCCAGAACATCCTCGGGCGGAAGCGGCGGCGAAGAAGCGAACTCGGGCTGAAGGCGGTCCATCCGGCCGCTCAGGGAGAACGTAACGCGGTAATCCTTGAGGAACGTCTCGCCCCGGAAATCGAGATAAGGCTCGATCGAGGCGGGGTTGAAGAAGCTCAACCGGCCTTTCAAAATCCGGAAAGTCCGACCTTGGAAAAAGACTTCGCCGCGCAGGGCTTCGATCTCGCCCAGCACGACGGGAGCCTCGACGGTGCCCGCCAGAGTCAGATCGAAACGGCTCTGGATCCGGCCCATGGCGTTCTCGAGGAGCACGTTTTCATCGGCCCGCAGGCGGATGTCGAGCGCCAGTCCGTCGAACAGGGATCGTCCCGCCTTCGGCTCGAGGCGCGGCGAAAAGGCGAAGACGAGCTTGTCCGAGAACTCTCGGCGCCAGGACAATTGCCGGACGTCCACGTTGCCCGATAAGGCCAACCGGCCGTTTGTCCCCTCCAGGCGGAGGCCGATATCGGCCAGCATGCGTGTCCCCTCGATCAGGACCAGCGTCAGGCTCCGGCCGTCGATGGAAAGATCCGCCGTTTCCAGGCCCTGGCTGCCGAAACGCACTTCGCCCGTACCCTGGACTTCGCCGCCGGCCAGCCGGCCTTGGAAAGACCGCAGGGCGGCTTTGTTGTTCTGGACGCGGATGAGCGCGGAAAAATCGGTTAGAGCGTGGGGGAAACCCGGGATCGGCAGGAGCTTCCCCTTGATGTCGACGGCTCCATCCACCTGAATCCCCTTCCCGCCGCCCCGGACATCGGCCAGAAAGTCGAGCTCGGCCTGGACACCGGTCAAGGACCCGAACAGGGCGGGGTTGAGGAGATGGCCCCGGGCCGAAAGAACAAATCCTTCGCCGCCCCCGGGGGCGGTGAACGAAGCCGAGATCTCGTTTCCGCCCGGGTCGAGCTTCCCGGCCATGCGAACCATAGGCCGGCCGGCCTGGAACCCGGCTTCAATTGTACCGGACGCGTCCGCCGGCCCGAAGGCGCGGAAACCCAAGCCCTTGACGGCGAAAGGGCCCTTGGCGAATTCGCCGTCCAACGAACCCCGGCCGGCCAAGGCGAATCCCACAGTGCCTCGCAGGCCTTCGGTCAAGCCCGCCAGGTCCATGCCCTCGGCTTTTAAGTCGGCGTCGTATGTCTTGTCCGCGAAGCCGATGCGGAGGCGGCCGAAAACCCGGCCGCCGAATAAGCCGGCCTCGAGATCCGTGAGCCGGATTTCCGATGACGGCGAACTCCATCCCAACCCCGTCGTGACACCGGTCAACCGCAGGCCGGCCGCCTCCAGAACATCGGCTTTCAGGTTCCCCGTCAGCCCCAGCCCCGCCGGCGAGGATCGGATGGTCAGGTCGCCGGAGGCGCGGCCCTTGAACGGAAGCGACAGATTCAGGGCGGTCAGAATCCGCTCGACCTGGGCATCCTCCACCTGGGCGCGGACGACGACCTCCCCGCCTTTGACCGCCAGCCTGAGGTCGCCTTTGGCGTCCGGATCATCGACCTTAAAAAGGCCCGTCACTTCGCCCCCGGCGACTTCGAGCAAGCCGTCGACGGCGGCGGCGTTGAACGCGGCAAAACCGGCCGGGGCCAGCGAGAAGCCGATCTTGACCTGGGGGCTTCGAAACGGCCCCAGGATTTTGACCTCGGTCGTCCCTCGCCCCCTGATCTCCGGGAACCGGAGGGGATCCCGCAGGATCAGCGAAGTGAACGCCCTGGCCTGCCGGACGTCGGAGACGTTCCCGTTGAGGACGACGCCGACTTCACCGCCGATCTCGACCCGGCCCGAGGCCCGCAGGGTGCCGAAGACGGTCTCGAGCTTTTCCGAGCTGAAATCGAGCCGTTTTTGGCGCCCGTTCCAGGTCAGGTCGATCGGGCCGCGGAAGGCGAACCGCCCGGAGGCCGGCAGCGCGGCCGGATCGTCGACGAAGGACGCCTTGACCCGGACCAGCCCGCTCTCGACCCTGAAGGTCCCATCGACCGGGGAACGGACGGGCCAGGGAATCCGGAAATCCTTGACGATCGGGTCGACCCGAAAGCCTTTGGCGGTTCCCTCAACGAGACCGGGCCGGAAGTCGATGTCGACACTTTCGACCGGAGCGGATTCCTTGTGCAGCGTAAGACGCAGGGTTCCGCGCGGACCCGGGCTCATGATCAGAGGCCCCTCGACGCGGCCGACGAGATCTCCGTTGAGGCGCAGCGCGGGGCTGCGGACGGAGGCACTCACGGCCAGCGCGCCCGCGGTATTGGACACCTTGCCTTCGGCCTCGAGCTGACCGTCCCAAATAAACGGAAGATTCAGAAAATCGGCCAGGCGGCCCGCCGGCGCGTGAACCAGGGCCTGAAGATCGTAGGTCAGCCGGTCGGCATTGAAAAAGAGGCCGTTCAGCTTGACCAGGATGTCGGGGCCGTCGAAGGTCAAGCGGTGAAGGGAGAGCCGGTTGCCCCTTCCTTCAACCAGGCCCTGGATTCGGCCATTGACGGGATGATCCATGGCCTCCGCCCGGACGGTGGCCTCGGGCGCCAGCACTTCAAGCGTGAAGCTGTCCTTGACCTGCCGGAACGCCGCTTTCAGGCCCGTCGCCCGGACGGATACGCCCCGGCTCCAATAAGAAAAATCGCCGTTCAGGATGTAGCCGCTCTGGATGGAGAAGGGCAAACGCAGGTCGAGTTTGGCGGGCGGCCGCGATGGGTCGGCCTCGTAAAGCCGCACAACGGGCTGATCGATGAAGACCGTCAAGGGGCGGTCTCGTTTGAACAGGGTGAGGTATGAAAAGCGCAGGACGACCTTCTGGGCCGAGAAGTAGGGCGAAGCGGTGGCGGACCGGACATCCTCGAGGATGATGGCGGGAGGAATGACGGTCAGCCGGAGCTTAGCATAGTGAAGCGTCGACTCGATCCGGACCCGGATTTGCCGCAGGACGATGTTCTTGACGACGATCCCCGCCCCGACGAGCAGCGCCAGGATCGTCAGGGAGACGACGAAACGGCGAAGCCTGCGGAATTTATTCATCTCGATCGGGCCACACTTCTCCGTATAAAAATATATCATGATTCGGGCGAAAAGTCAGCGCGGGCCGAGGCAGGGAAACTTCTTAAAGAAAATCTTTTCGGCCAAGAAGAAGCAGGCCTCGAGGTCTGAACGTGCTTGGATTTCAGTCAAGGATTGAAGAACGACGATGCCAGATCTTCTCGCCCGGCTCAAGGTCCTTCCCGCCCCCATACCGTCCTACGAGCGGGGCCTGGACGCATCCCGAAAGCCCGCCCTTCACTTCAAGGCTTGGCCCCAGTCCTTGAGGAACTTTTCAACCCCCAGATCGGTCAAAGGATGACGGACGAGCTTGTCCATCACCGAGAACGGGATGGTGCAGATGTCGGCCCCGATCAGGGCCGCGTCGATGACATGGCGGGGATGGCGGACACTGGCCACGATGATCTGACAGTCGAAGCTATAGTTCTCGAAGATGCCGGCGATCTCCTCGATCAGGCCCATGCCGTCTTGCGACACGTCGTCGAGCCGCCCGATGAAGGGGCTGACGAAACGGGCGCCGGCCTTGGCGGCCATCAGCGCCTGGCCCGCCGAGAAGATGAGCGTCGTGTTGACGGCGATCCCTTCGGAGGCCAACACCTTGATGGCCTTCAAGCCCTCGACCGTGATGGGGATCTTGACGACGATGTTGGGGGCCAGAGCCGCCAGCCGGCGGCCTTCGACGATGATCTCGGGCGCTTTCTCCGAGACGGCCTCGGCGCTGACGGGGCCGGAACAGAGCCCGCAGATCCGGCGGACGAGATCCTCGAACTTGAGGTTTTCCTTGGCCACCAGCGAGGGATTGGTCGTCACGCCGTCGAGGACGCCCCAGCCGGCGACTTCGCGGATTTCCTCCAGGTTGGCGGTGTCGAGAAAGAACTTCATGCGGGCCTCCTCATGCGGACGATGTGATTTTCAGCACCTGGTTGGAAAGCGTTCCGATGCCTTCGATCCGGATGTCGACCCGGTCGCCCGGGTGCATCGGTCCGATCCCGGCGGGCGTGCCGGTCGTAACCACATCCCCCGGCAGGAGGGTCATGACCTGGGAAATGAACCAAAGCAGGAACGGCACCGGGAAAATCAGGTTCGACGTATTCGAAGATTGGCGGAGATCGCCGTTCAGAAAAGTCTGGATGGCCAGGGCCGAGGGGTCGAGCCCCGTAACCAGGCAGGGCCCGAGGGCGGCGAACGTGTCGAACGATTTGGCCCGGGTGAACTGCTTGTCCTTGTCCTGCAGGTCGCGGGCGGTCACATCGTTGCAGCAGGTGTAGCCGAAGATATAATCCTCGGCCTTATCGGCCTCGGTCAAGCCGTAGGCCCGGCGGCCGATGACGAAGGCCAGCTCGCCTTCATAGTCGACCCGGCGGGACATGCGGGGATAGATGATCGCGTCGTGGGGGCCGATAACCGCGGTGGACGGCTTGAGGAAGAGCAGGGGCTCGTCGGGCAGAGGCTTGTTCCGCTCCGCGGCATGGTCTTTGTAGTTAAGCCCGACGGCGACGATCTTCGAAGGCAGGACGGGCGCCAAAAGAGTCGCTTGGCCGAGGGGAATCGTTCGATCTTCGGGCTGGACGGAATCGAAGATCGAGCCCCGGACCGGTCGGATCCGGTCTTCCTCCAGAATCCCGGCCCCGATTTCGTCGCGGTGCGCGTAGCGGACGAACTTCATGCCCGCCCCTCCTTGAGGATCTCGGCAACCGGAGCACAGCGGGCGCTCTCGTTGCCGGAGGCGTCGATGGCGGCAACCGCATACTCGTATCGGATCCCCTTCGCGGCCGAGACGTCGGTATAGGCATTTCCGGCGACGGGCGCCTCCGTCAACAGCGTCCATCCGCCGCCGCCGGCGTCCCGACGCCAGACTTTATAGCCGGCCAGGTCGGCCTCCCGCCCCGGGTCCCAAAGCAGGGTGATCACGGAGCCCCCCGCCGTCGCCGTCAGCCCCGACGGCAAAGCCGGGGCGAAGACGTCGCGCGGCGTCAGGTTGAGAAGCGCCGAGTCCTCGCTCTCGGCCGCGGCGTCGGCGGCCGCGACGGCGCGGACGACATAGCGATAGGCGCGGCCGAACTGGAAATCCGCGTCGGCGAACGGGGGCTCGGTCAAGGGGCGTTCGGTCAGCCGACGCAAGGGCGCCCCGCCTTCCGCGCGATAGACGTTGTACCCCCCCAACGCCGGCGGCGTGGAGGTGTCGGCATTGGCCGTCGGCGGCGTCCAGCGCAGGACGATCCGGTCCTCCCTCACTTCCGCCCGCACGTCGGCCGGAGGCAGGGGGACGGGAACATAATTCACGCCGATAGGCGGAGTGAACGCGGAGGCCCGTTTCCGCCGAGCGTCGACGACCCGCAAGGCGAACAGCCTCGGCCGGCCGGCGGCAGGAGACTCGCCGGAGGGAAGAAACGAGATCGCGTAGGCGCGCGACGACGGATCGGGTGTTGCCCGCAGCGGTTCGAGGTCGGCGGCAGCGAGGGATTTGACCAGACGGGCG
Organism: Candidatus Aminicenantes bacterium; assembly: GCA_026393855.1. NCBI lineage: Bacteria > Candidatus Aminicenantota > Candidatus Aminicenantota bacterium. The sequence goes on along the minus strand of JAPKZJ010000070.1, from coordinate 50,075 downwards.
GCGTCCGGGAAATCGCCCGCCGCGGCGCCTTCCCAGATCTCGACGGATCCGACGGGGCCCAGGGGCGAGCCGTCGTTGTAGGATTCGGGGTTGGTCCAGGCCAGGACGATCCGGGCCCCCCGCTGCGAAGCCCGCAGGCCTTCCGCCGCTTGCGGCACGAGGCGCAAAGGAGGCCGCAGATTCCCCTTCTTGCCGCACCCGCCGGCGAGCAAAAGGAGGACGGCGGCCAGCACGGCGGGGATGGGACGCGGGCCTCTCATCATAGGATGAATTTCTTGAGATCCTGGCTCTTGAGCACGTCCCGCAGCTGAGCCTGGACGTAGGCCCGGTCGATGGTCACGTGCTTGGAGTCGAGATCGGGAGCCCGGAAGGCGATCTCCTCCATGACCTTTTCCAGGATCGTATGCAACCGCCGGGCGCCGATATCCTCGGCCTCGCGATTGACGTCTTCGGCGATCTGGGCAATTTCGTCGATGGCGTCGGCGGCGAAATCCACTCGGATGCCCTCGGTGGCCATCAAAGCCGCGTATTGCTTGATCAGGGCGTTCTCCGGCTCGGTCAGGATCCGGACGAAATCGGCCTTGACCAGCGATTGCAGCTCGACCCGGATCGGGAAGCGGCCTTGGAGCTCCGGAATGAGGTCCGACGGCTTGGCCACGTTGAAAGCCCCCGCCCCGATGAACAGGACATGGTCGGTCTTGACCAGGCCGTAGCGGGTGTGGACGGTCGTGCCCTCGACGATCGGCAGCAGATCGCGCTGAACGCCTTCCCGGCTGACCTCGGGTCCCTGGCCCCTCTCGCGGCCGGCGATCTTATCGAGCTCGTCCAGGAAGACGATGCCGGAGCGCTCCACCCGCTCGATGGCCAGGCGGCTGACCTGGTCCATATCGATGAGGCGGCGCTGCTCTTCGTCCAGCAGAAGCTCGCGGGCTTCGTGCACTTTAACCTTGCGCTTCTTGCTCTTGCCGGCGAACCCGGGCAGGATCTCCTGGATCTGGATGCCGATGTCCTCCATCCCGGAGTTGGCGAAGATATCCATCGGCCCGGAGGGCTTGTCCTTGACCTCAACCTCCACGACGCGGTCCTCGAGCAGGCCGTCGCGGAGCTGTTTGCGCATCTTCTCGCGGGTCTCGAAAAGGCTTTGGTACTCGTCCTCGGTGGGCGGCGCGTCGTGGCGGCGGGGCGGCGGCACCAGCAGATCGAGAAGCTTTTCCTCCACTCCGGCCGCGGCCTTGTCCAGGGTCTCGGCCGCCTTCTCCTGGCGGACCAAGTCCACGGACATGCGGACCAGGTCGCGGACAATGGATTCCACGTCGCGCCCGACATAGCCCACTTCGGTGAACTTGCTGGCTTCGATTTTCAGGAAGGGCGAGGAGGTCAGCTTGGCCAGGCGGCGGCTGATCTCGGTCTTGCCGACGCCGGTCGGCCCGATCATCAGGATGTTCTTGGGCGTGATCTCCTCGGCCAGGGCCCCCGGGACGCGGCGGCGCCGGAAGCGGTTGCGCAGGGCGATGGAGACGGCCTTCTTGGCCGCGGTCTGCCCGATGATGTATTTATCGAGCTCGGCCACGATCTCGCGCGGCGTGCGCTCGACTTCGAAATCCTTGTCTTCGGCCATTACAGCTCCTCGACCGTGATCCGGTCGTTGGTGTAGATGCAGATCTCCGAGGCGATGGCCAGGGCTTCGCGGGCGATCTCGGCCGCGGTCAGATGGGCGTGCTTGACGAGGGCCCGGGCCGCGGCCAGGGCGAAGGGCCCGCCGGAGCCGATGGCCAGGATCCCGTCGTCGGGCTGGACTACGTCGCCGGTGCCCGAAATAAGAAACGAATCCGCGGCGTCGGCCACGATCATCAAGGCCTGCAATTGGCGCAAGGCCTTGTCCATCCGCCAGTCTTTGGCCAGCTCGATGGCCGCCCGGGAGAGATTGCCCTTGTATTCCTCAAGCTTGGCCTCGAACCGGGTGAACAGGGCGAAGGCGTCCGAGGTGGCGCCGGCGAAGCCGGCCAGGACTTTTTCGCCGTAGAGCCGGCGGAGCTTGCGGGCCGAGTGCTTGAGCACGATCTTGTCCAGGGTGACCTGGCCGTCGCCGGCGATGGCGACCTTGCCTTCGTGGCGGACGCAGAGGATGGTGGTGGAGCGGATCATCGGTTTTTCCTCGAAGACTCAATATAAGGCATGGGCGGCCCATAGTCAAAGAAGGGCTCGGGGTCAGGGGTTCGCTCCGGCGGAAATTTTTGCGCCGTTTCGGCTCGCCTTTTTCGGCGGCTCGGAACTCGCGTTCCGTGATCGATTTTACGGATTTCGCCCGGAACGCTCAAACATCCTCGCCGGCCGGCCTCTTTCCGGGCCGGCTCCCCTCAAAAGCCGAGACAACGCAGCGAAATTTCCGCATCGGCGCTCACCCCCGAACCCCTCGCCCGAGTTTAAAAACTAATTTCTCCCGATAGTAAGATGAAAGGCAAACGGAGAAGGCTACCTTGAGGGGGTGGCAGGAGTCCCGTCTCTCAGACGGGGCGACGTTGGAGGGGGAACCGACCAAAGGGTCCCCATCCAAAGGGATCCCCCCCTCCAAGGGAGTCCCAAGGGAGTCCAGAACATTGATTTTATTGGCGATTTGCGATAGCGTTATATCGATCAAACGATCCCCGCGGAGGACACCATGGCCGGAAATACCCTAAAAAGACGCGAATTCATTGGGCGCAGCGCGACCCTCGGAGCGGCAGCCCTGATCGGAACTCAAGCGACGAAGGGCTGGGCCCGGACCGGGCGCCCGGACGCCCAGCCGATCGGTCTGGCCGTGGTCTCCGGCACGGACGCGGCCGCTATGACGGCCAAAGCCGTCTCGATCTTGGGCGGCATGGGAGCTTTCGTCCCCAAGGGGGCCAAGGTGGCCCTCCTGCCCAACGTCCAGAGCAAGCATCCCGGCACGTTCACCAAGCCCGAGATTCTGCGCTCCGTCATCAAGCTCTGCAAGGCGGCCGGGGCCTCCGAGATCGCCTGCTTGAGCCTGCTGACCCAGGCCCACTGGGACGGCGCCGGGCTGGCCCAGGTCGTCCAGGAAGAGGGGATCACGCTCAAGCTCATCCCCCGCGACGAGGCTAATTTCAAGGCCGTTGCGATCCCCGGCGGCCAGGCCTTGACGGAGGCCCGAGTGCCCAAGGAGCTCGACGGCTACGACCTCTATATCAACATGCCGATCACCAAGGATCATGCCGGAAACAAGTTCACCGGCACGCTCAAAAATCATATGGGGCTTAACTCCGGGGCCAGCAACCGGACCTTCCACAAAACCAACTGGAAGACCGACCCGGCCGACATCGAGCATTTGGAGACTTGCATCGTCGACCTCAACACCGTTTTCAAGCCCCATCTCAACATCGTCGACGCCACTGAGATCATCACCAGCAACGGGCCGATGGGACCCGGCGACCTGGCCAAGCCCGGCAAGATCATCGCCGGGGTGGACCGGGTGGCAATCGACGCCTACTGCGCCAAGGAGATCATCGGGCTGAACCCCGCGGACGTCGTCTGCATCCGCAAGGCCTTCGAGCGCAAGCTGGGCGAGATCGACCTGCGCAAAGTCCGGATCGAGACGGCCAAGGTCTGACGTGGCGGGGATGCTCCGGCAGGCGGCCTGGACGGCCGCGCTCCTACTTGTCTTGTTCGCACCGGCGGCTCTCTCCACCCAGTCCGAGCGGCCCGGCGATTTGGCCGGCTTTCTCCCGCCCGCGGGCCGGGTTCCCGGCTGGTCGCCGAACGGCGATATCCAGCGCTTTCAGGGCGAAGAGCTGTTCGTCTACATCGACGGCGGAGCCGAGATCTATCAGGAATACGGATTCCGCCGGGTGATCGCCCGGGATTACCGCAACGCCGCGGGCCGAACCGTCACGCTCGAGATCTTCGAAATGACCGATCCCCGGGCCGCGTTCGGCGCCTTTTCCTTCAAGGCCAGCGGACGAGGCAAATCCGTGCCCATCGGCCAAGGTGCCGATCTCGAGGATTATTACCTCAACTTCTGGAAAGGGTCCTACCAGGTCACGGTGACGGGATTCGATGATAGCCCGGAATGCCTGGCCGGCGTGCGGGCGATAGGCGAGGCCGCGGCATCGCTTCTCCCTTCGCGGGGAACTCCGCCGGACCTCTTCGAACGACTCCCAGCGGAGTTCGCATCCTCCCCGCATCGGAAATACATCAAAGGCGTGATCGGGCTTTACAATATCCACCCGTTTTTCACGGGCGACGTACTCCGCTTCGCGGAGGCCGCCGCGGCCGAGAAGGGCGGCGAATGGGCCTTTCTCTTCCGATTTGCGTCCGCCAAGGAAGCAGCCGCCCGGATCCCCGAGATCCGGAAAGCGCTCGAAGCGGCGGGAAAATACAAGAATATCGCCATATCCGCGGAAGAAACTCTGACCGCAACGGACGACAAAGGGCGCACGGTCGCCTGGCGGCCCAACGGCCGGGACATCTCCGCCCTGTTGACCGGCGCCGGGCCGGGTGCCGCCAAAACCGCCCTCGACCGGTTCCGCTGTGAGCCCACATCGCGTTCAACGCGTTTCCTCTTTATGTTACAATAGCCCTGCCCATCGGGGACAAAGCGGAGTGTTTCATGCGAAAATGCGCCTTTTTGGCGGTTATCCTAATTTTAACGGCGGGCGGGATCAGCTCGGCCCGGCCCGGCGCGCAGACCGCGCCGGCGGGCGTTCCGCCCATTCAAGCGCCGCTCCACCCGGATGTGGCCCGACTTCTCCGGCTCCAGGGCTCGCTCCTCCCGGGCGCCATCGTCGCCGGGACGCATGATGCCGTCCGCCTGACGGCGGCTTCCGCCCCTATGCAAGCCGAAGCCTTGCCCGCATACTATGACCTGCGGGCCCTGAACAAGATGACGCCCGTTCGGAACGAAGGCGTGCTCGGCGGATCGACCGTCTTTGCCGCCCTGGCCTCGTTGGAGTCTTCTCTCAAGCCTTCCGAAGTCTGGGATTTCTCCGAGCAACACCTCCGGGCCGGGCTTCTCGGCACCGTCTCGCTCGACGCCGTGGTCGGCGCCTTGGCCCGCTGGACCGACCCCATCCGCGAATCCGACGACCCGTGGCCGGCGGCGATCCGCGACGACAGCGCCGTCAAGCACGTCCAGAACGTGGCCTATTTCCCGCCCCGGACCGCGGCCTTGGACAACGACCGCCTCAAGCAGGCCGTCATGGATTACGGCGCGATCTGGGCGGATATGGTCTTCACCGCCGCCGCTTATAACGCCCCCCAGGCCGCCTACCTCAACACCGGCACGGAAGGCGAAACAAGGGCGGTCGCCATCGCCGGCTGGGATGACTCGTTCGATCGAGCGAAGTTCTCCCCCCCGGCGCCCGGCAACGGCGCCTTCCTGTGCAAGAACAGCCTCGGCTCCGCCTGGGGAAGCGGCGGTTATTTCTACGTCTCCTACTACGACGCGTTCCTGGCCCGCCGCTATTTCAGCGCCGCGTTCACGGCCGAGCCCAAGGCCGGCTACACCGTCCAGTACGCCTACGATCCCAACGGCTGCACCTCGCGGCTGGGCTTCGATGCGGATGCCGGCTGGTTCGCCTCCCAGTTCGTGGCCTCGTCCGCCGACCCATTGGCCGCCGTGGGCTTCTACGCCTTCACGGCCGCGGGCACATACGAGATTTTGATTTATAAGGATGCCGTCCCCGGCCGGCCGAGGAGCGGCAGCCTGGCCCTCCGCCAGACCGGGTCCTTCTCAACTCCCGGTTTCATGACCATCCCGCTGACGACCTCCCTTCCGCTGCTCCTCAATCAGCGCTTCTCCGTCGTCGTCAGGCTTCAGACAGACGGCGACGAGTTCCCCATCCCCTTGGAACATCCGATCGCCGACATGACGGCTGCATTCACCGCCAATCCGGGCGAAGGCTTCATCAGCCCCGACGGCGCGGTTTGGACCGATCTGACCGCGGCCGACGGGACGAAATACGCCCGGACCAGCCTTTGCCTCAAGGCCTATGCGGGCTATCCCGCCGCCTATCCCCCGGCCGAGCTCAAGGTCGAGCGGCTGACCAACAACTTCTTCTTTTTCAAGGAGTATGTCGACAAGCTGACTTGGCTGGCCAACCCCAAGAACACGGCGGCCGTGTCCAAGTACCGGATTTACCGCCGAGCCCAGGCGGACACGGATGCCGCGTTCGCCCTGTTGGGCGAAACGATCTCCACGCAGCTGATCTTTTTCGTCCGGGCGGTGAAGAAGGACGACGCCTTCGTCTACCGCGTCACCGCCGTCTTGGCGGACGGCCGCGAGAGCGACCCCGCCGAATTCTCGATCTGACATCCCGGCCGATGAAGAAAACCATCCCGGCCGGCCTGCTCCTCTTCGTCCTGGCGGCATCCGCCTGGGGCTTCCGGGGAGAGATCGGTCTCCTCTACGGCGTCCGAACGCTCAAGGACGCCAACCTGCGGGGCGTGTTTGGAAGCGGCGTCGTGGCCGTCCCGACGATCACCTTCCGCGTCTCCCCTACCGGTAGCGTCGGCCTGTCCTATGAAGCCGCCTACAAACGCGAGGCCCGGGTCGGCCTATTCGGAGACCTCTTTTCATTGAGCGTTTCCGGGTTCGAGCTTTTCTACCGGCAGGAATGGCCGACCGGCCGGCTGACCCCCTATCTCAAAATCGGCCCCGGCGTTTCCATGTACAAGATCCATATCGACAGCCCTTTTCTGACCGCTTACAACGTCAAAGGCAACGACATCTCATTCTCCATGGCCCTCGGGCTGAACGCCCGGATCATGAAGCGGGTTTTCCTCTCGGCCGAGATCAAGTACGGCGTCCTCTGGGTCGACCCCTTCGACGACCGGGTCGATCTGGGCGGATTCCGGGCCGTGGCCGGGCTCGGCTTCGGACTCTAAAGAAAAGCGCCCGAGCGGGGGCCCACCTCGCGCCCATCCATCACCCGCATCCGCTCCGACAGGTTGGCAGCGAAGCGCTTATCTCCTGCCGGGCCGCCTATCGATTCGATCAGGTAGAAATCGTCGTCCAGCACGCCGCGAACGCGGGGCCGGCCGCCTTTCAGTGATACGGCCTCGGCCAGCAGGGCCCGGCCGCGGGCATCGACAAGCTCCAGATCGTCGCTGTCGATGAGCATGGCGTCCAGGAGCCCCGCGGCGCGGGCGTAGAGGGCCTTCTCGTCGAAGGTCAGATCGATGTCCATCTCGCGCAGCAGCAGGCAGTCGGGGTCGTTGAGCCACCAACGCCGGTGCATAAACCAACGCAAAATCGGGTTTTTCAGGGCGATGTAGGCGTTGGGCCCCTGCAGGCCCGACATCCGCGGATTCCAGAACGGGGCCGTATCCTCGCCGACGCGCATGCCCCGGCAGAATCCGAGCGAGGGCAGAAGCGGCGCGCCGCAGGCCAGGACGAAGCCGCCGGCCGCCGCCTTGTTGATGACGTCCATCCCCCGCCGATAGGCTTGCATGGGAGTCGCCGCTTCGCGTCGCTCTCCCGCCATGGCTGCGGCGAAGAGAAAGTCGATCTTGAAATAGGTATACCCCATCCTTTTAAAGGCCTCGAACGTCTCGAACAGCCAGGCCTGGACGTCAGGGTGGGTGGTATCCAGGGCGTAAATGGTTTTTTTCCAATTCCTATAACAGGGCTTGGGCCGTCCGTCCTCCGAGACGAACCAGTCCGGGTGCCGGCCGAAAATCTCCGAAGTCTCCGAAGCGCTGAACGGCGCGGTCCAGATCCCGGCCATGAAACCTCGCTCGCGAATACGGCGAGCCAGGTCCGCCGGGTTGGGAAATCCGGGCTTGACGGTCCGCCAATCGCCTATGTCGGCCTCATAGCCGTCGTCGATCTGGAAGACTTCAAAGGGGAACCCCTGGCCCGCCAAGCGGAGGTTCTTGTCCACGTCGGCGCCGGTCAGGTTGGTGAAATATTGATACCAGCTGGACCACCCGACCGGGTTGGGGGCGGGGACTCGGACATCCGCGTCCGAACCCGCTAAAAGCGCGTAGGCCTCGAGCAAGTCCTCGATCGGAGCTCCCCGCAGGATGACCAGGGGTTCCAGCCGGACCCAGTCGGGCTGGTCGGCGCCGAAATACTCCAGATAGCCGGCGATTTCGTCGCCCTCGACGACGAAATACGGGTGGGCGATTTGGGAAGAGAGAAACCCGACGAGCGTGTCCTCCCAAGCGATGAAATAATCACTGACCACGGCCCCGGCGAAGACTGCGGGGATGGGCGAGAAAACCCAACGACTGTAGTTCGCCATCCGTTCCGCGACGCCTTCGAGCCGGCCGCCGAGGTCAAGGGCCTGGGTGGGCCCCCAAGACTGCCAGTTGTTGAGGAGAAAGCGGCGGGGAGCGGGCGCGCGGAAGACTTCGATCCGGTCGCCCCGGCCCCGAACCCGGCCGGAAGCCATAAACCCGCCGGCGATCGTCGCCACGGAAGCCTCCAGACGGAAGCCTCCATCCTGGCGGGCCATGACGCCTTCAACGGCCGGTTTTCCGAACAGCTTCATGAGTGTGCTCCGGGCTGCCATTGTAGCAGAAACGCCGACCGGGCGCGGAGGTCAGAAGACGTTGTATTCGCTGAGCAGATCCCCCGTCCGGAAGCGTTCCAGCCGGAGGGGCGAGATGTTGATTGTCGCGGCCCGCCCGTCCAGGATCTCCTAGGCCAGGAGCAGGCCGGCGGCCGGGGCAGGCATGAAGCCGTGACCCGATTTGAAAATCGGGGTTTGGCGCCGCGAACGTATCACGTAAAATGGGAGCGCCCGGGACAAGACCACCGAAGCGGCGCCCGGACGGTCGAGACGATCGGGAGCCTGGCCCAGATGGACGCGCTGACGACGCGCTACACCGAGCGGGCGGTCAGATTCATCGAGGCCAATCGGGAGCGGCCGTTCTTCCTCTACCTGGCCCACTCCATGCCCCACACACCGCTCGGGGTCTCCGACAAATTCCGCGGCCGCAGCCGCCAGGGGCCTTACGGCGACGTGATGATGGAGATCGATTGGTCGGCCGGACGCCTCTTCGAGACGCTCCACCGCCTCAAGTTGGACGAGAACACCCTGGTTGTTTTTGCCAGTGACAACGGCCCCTGGCTGAACTTCGGGACCAGCTCGGGGTCGGCGGGGCCGCTTCGCGAGGGCAAAGGGACGATGTGGGAGGGAGGAGCCCGGGTACCTTGCTTGATGCGTTGGCCGGGCCGGATCCCCGCTGGACGCACCATCAGCCTGATCGCCTCGACGATCGACATCCTGCCAACGCTGGCGGAGATCGTCGGCGCCCCGTTGCCGCCGCAGCCGATCGACGGCGTCAGCCTGGTGCCGATCCTGGCCGGCGACGAGAAGGCCGTGCCCCGCGACCACTTCTTTTTCTATTACGGCCGCGAGCTGCAGGCGGTCCGGCAAGGCCGCTGGAAGCTCCATTTCCCCCACGTCTACCGGTCCTATCGGGGCGTCGATCCGGGCCAAAATGGATTCCCGGGACCTTATGCCCAGGGGAAGACCGGGCTGGAGCTTTACGACCTCGAGTCGGACATCGGCGAGACGACGGACGTCGCCGCGAGCCATCCCGACGTCGTCAAGGACTTGCAGGCCTTGGCCGAAAAGGCGCGCCAAGAGCTGGGCGACGCCTTGACGGGCCGGGTCGGACGCGGCGTGCGGCCGCCGGGGCAAGCCGGCGTCTAGTCAGCGGGTGGACTCCGATTGGCCTAATTACATATAATCGCCTGGAATAAACCCGCGAGGCCGATCGATGGGCTCCGGGCGCATCTTCCAGGAGGTCTCCCCATGACAACACGAAGAGCCACCGTTCGGGCGGTCGCAGCCGTCATCCTCGTCCTGGCCTTCAGCGGCGCGTTTTCGGCTCAGAACGCTCCGGCCGTCAACGAGTCGAGCCTGATCAAGCACCTGAAGTGGCGATCCATCGGCCCGGCCAACATGGTCGGCCGCATCTCCGACTTCGAAGCCCTGGACAACGACTTCAGCTTCGTCCTGGTCGCCTCGGCCTCCGGCGGCGTCTTCAAGTCGATCAACGCGGGGACCACCTGGGAGCCCATCTTCGACAAATACGGCTCCGCCTCGATCGGCGACGTCGCCGTCTTCCAGAAGAACCCGGACCTCATCTGGGTCGGCACCGGCGAGGAATGCGCCCGCAACAGCATCGCCTGGGGCGACGGCATCTATAAATCAACGGACGGCGGCAAGACGTTTGTCCGTACGGGACTGGAGACGACCCAGACGATCGGGCGCGTCCTGACCCACCCGACGAATCCCGATATCGTCTACGCCGCGGCTTCAGGCCACCCCTGGGGCTTCACGGGCGACCGGGGGCTGTTCAAGACGGCCGACGGCGGCAAGACCTGGACCAAGCTGGCCGGCGGCCTGCCCAACGACGGCAAGACCGGCGCCATCGATCTGGTCATGGACCCGGTCGATCCCAACGTCCTCTACGTCTCGTTCTGGGAGCGGCTGCGCCTACCTTGGCGGTTCGACTCGGGCGGGCCGAACGGCGGCATCTTCAAGACGACCGACGGCGGCGCCACCTGGACCAAGCTGACCAAGGGGCTCCCGGCCGGGGACGTCGGCCGCATCGGCTTGGCCGTCTCGCGGTCCAATCCCAAGATCCTGATGGCCGTCGTGGAGCACGGCTTCCAGCCCCGGCAGACGATCCTGTCCGGAACCGAGTCCAAGCCCAACCCCGAGTACGACGACATGACCAAACTGGGCACGGGCATCTACCGGTCCGAGGACGGCGGCGCCACCTGGTCCTACCAGAACCGGCTGAACAACCGGCCGTTCTACTATAGCCACATCTACATCAACCCGGTCGAGGACAAATGGGTTTATTTCCTCAACACCAGCCTGAATTTCTCGGCCGACAGCGGCAAGACCTGGTCGACGATCGGCGGCCTGCACCCCGACTTCCACGCCATGTGGCTTGATCCGGCCAACAAGAACCGCTTCTACGTCGGCCAGGACGGCGGCGCCTCGATCACCTATGACCACGGCAAGACCTGGCTCTTCTATGACAATCTCTGCGTCAGCCAGTTCTACGCCGTCAGCGCCGACATGCGCGATCCCTACTATGTCTACGGCGGCCTGCAGGACAACGGAACCTGGGGCGGCCCGTCGATGAGCCGGGAAGGGACCATCCTGACCGACTTCTGGTTCAACGTCGGGGGCGGCGACGGATTCCACACCCAGAACGATCCGACCGACTGGCGGACGCTCTACGGCGAGAGCCAGGGCGGCTCCGTCCAGCGGGTCAACGTCGAGACCCGGGAAGCCAAGAGCATTCGGCCCTCCCAGGGCAATATCGCCAACTACAAGCAGTACTTCCCGGACGCTCCGGCCCAGCCGGCCGCCGGTCAGCGCGGCGCGCAGGCGCCACAGCCTCCGGCCAAGCCCCAGGCCGGCGCCCGGGGCGGTGCGGCCGGCGCCGCGGGCTCCCCCCAGACCGCGGCCGGGCAGGGACGGACAAGCGTCTTCCGCTTCAACTGGAGCACGCCTATCGTCCTTTCGCCCCACAACCCGCGCACGGTTTTCTTCGGCGGCAATCACCTCTTCAAATCGGTGGATCGGGGCGATCATTGGATGCTCATCAGCCCCGACCTGACGACCAACGACAAGAGCAAATACGCCCCCGCCAAGCCGACCGGCGGCATCACCCCGGACGTGACCGGGGCCGAAACATACGGCACGATCATCACCATCTCCGAATCGCCCCTGACGCCCGGGCTGATCTGGGTGGGCACGGACGACGGCAACGTCCAGATGACCCGCGACGGCGGAGTCACCTGGGCCAACGTCCGACCGGCCATCAAGGGCGTACCGGCCGGGCTGTGGTGCAGCCGGGTCGAGGCCTCGCACTTCGACGAGGGCACCTGCTTCGTCGCCTTCGACGGGCACCGTTCGGACGATTTCCACCCCTATGTTTTCAAAACCGCCGACTTCGGCAAGACCTGGACGGCGGCTTCCGCGGGCATTCCGGACGGCCAGCCCGTCTATGTCATCCGCGAGGACCTCAAGGCCAAGAATCTGCTTTTTCTGGGCACCGAGTTCGGAGCCTTCGTCAGCCGCAACGGCGGCCAGAGCTGGTCGTCCCTGAACCTCAACCTGCCCACGGTCGCGGTCCACGACCTGCTGATCCATCCCCGCGACAACGACCTGATCGCCGCCACCCACGGCCGCGGCTTTTGGATCCTGGACGACATCACCGGGCTGCGCCAGGCGACCGACGCCGTCCTGGCCCAGGACGCCGCGCTGTTCGAAGGCAATAAACCGGGCACGCGGTGGCTCAGCATCCAGCGGGGCGGCTACGGCCGGGGTGACCTCTTCTTCAAGGGCGAAAACCCGCCCTCCGGGGCTCTCCTCCACTTCTATCTTAAAGACAAGCCGCAGGCTCCGGCGACCATGGAAATCACCGACGCCACCGGAACGCTCAAGACGACGTTCATCCTGGACGCGGCCGACGCGGGCGTCAACCGGGTGGTTTGGGACTTGCGCTTCGACCCGCCTACGCCGACGGCCCAGAACCTGGCAGGCACTCTCAAAAAACAGATCGAGGGCGGACTTCTTCGGTCCGACCTTAGCGAGGCCGCCAAGACGACTTTGAGGGACGCGGCCAAGCAGCTCGAGGCCTTCGGAGCGAACTTCCGCAAGGTCACCGAGATCCAACGACTGATCCAGCCGCTGCTTGGGCGCGGCGGCATGATGGGCGGCGGCTACGCCGGGCGCGCCGGCGGCGGCCAAACCGCCGAGCCGGGCGTTTATGCCGTCAAGCTGACCGTCAACGGCAAGGCCTATAGCGGCAAGGTCGCCGTCCGCCTCGACCCGATCCAGGCCGGCGGGGGGAATTGATGGAGCGGGCGTCCGTCCTGAAGCGGTTCCGGACCCTCCCCAACGTCGGCCCTAAAACGGCCGAGGACCTTTGGCGGCTGGGCTTCCGAAGCCCGACCGAGCTTAAAGGCCGGGACCCGCTGGAGATGTACGAGCGGCTATGCGCCCTGAAAGGAGTTAGGATCGACCGCTGCCAATTGTACGTCTTCCGCAGTCTCGTCTATTTCGCCTCCCGCAAGGCCCCCAAGCCGGCGCTGCTCAAGTGGTGGGCCTGGAAGGATCGCACTCGGATCTGATTCCGGTCAGCGCTTCTCGGTCGGTCCGGCCGGCCGCTGCCAGTTGATCCGCATGTTGTGGGCGCCCCGGGTCGCAATCTCGGGATTGAGATCCAGCTTGAGCAAAGCCGGTTTGTTGCCGATATCCAGCGCCACCAGGTAGACCAGCTTGACGACCTTCTCGGCCTTGGCCAAATCGGCCCGCTCGAACGAATCCGTCGCCTGATGATAGTCGGGGGTCGTCCCGCAAAAGACCCAGACGCCGGGAATCCCGAAGCGGATAAAAGGGTACTGATCGCTGCGGAAGAAGAACCGGTCGGGATGGGTCGGAGACTCGAAGGTATAGTCGAGCCTCAGCCGGACCGAACGCTCGTTCTGGACCTGGAAGCTGCGGTCAAGCTCGGAAGAGATCTTGTTCGAGCCGATGAGATAGATCATGCCCGGATCGTTGCGTGAGAGCATGTCCATATTCAGATTCGCGCTGATTTTGTCCACGGGGACCGGGCAGTGCTGGACGAAATAATAGGCCCCAACCAGTCCATCCTCCTCGCAGGTGTTCCACAGGAAGACGATCGAACGGCGCGGCCGCTCCGCCGTCAAGGCTTTGGCTAAGGACAGCATTCCGACCGTGGCCGAACCGTTGTCGTCGGCCCCGGGGAAGATCCTTCCTTCCCGGGAGGCGAGGTGATCGATATGGGAGCTGAGGACGACGAACTCGTCCTTGAGCTTCGAATCGGAGCCTTCGATCCAGCCGACGACATTCGGCGTCGAGGCGGCACGAACATCGAAGTAGATCGCAATCTCGACCGTCCGGCCGGCCATCTCCTTGGCCGTGACGGCGGCGGCCCGGCCGGCGCCGTCGAACAGCGCCTCGAGCTCGGGGCGGGAAAGGCCCAGGATGGCGGCCCCGGCGTCGTGACGGACTTCGGCCTGATAGAAGGGAGCGGGAGCCGCGCCGGCGCCGGGCGCCGCGACGGCCGGCGCCGCGGAGCCGGGGATCGAGGTGTCGATATCCGGGAAGCGTAGCCGCTCGCCGACATCGAACCAAAGCCCTTTCTGGGCCAGGTTTTTCTCTCTTTCGGGGGTGATGATGGTGACCATACCCGCCGCCCCTTTGCTCCGCAGGAATCGCGCCAGGATCATGGCGGCCGTGCCGCCGGCCTGGGATGAAGCGGCGGCGGGAGGGGTCGAGGCGAGCGTCACCACGATCTTGCCCCGGAAATCCAGGCCAACGGCGTTCAACGCCTTTTCGAGCTCGGCGGCCGGAAGGGCGGGCCATGGTTCAACCAAGACAAGCCCGCCGGACGCCGTCCCTTCGTTCATCCCGCGGGGATTGGCGACGAAAGACTGGGGAAAGAAAAACGTCTGTTCGCCGCCCGAGCCGACGACGCGCAGGCGGGACTTCGCCGCGGAAACAGTCGTCACTTCCACCGGCACGGGCTGAAACCATTCGCCGCCGGGCAGAAGCGGTTTGAGTCCGATCCGCCGGGCTTCCAGAGCGACATAACGGGCAGCGATGGTGTAGGGCGTCGAGGGCGAGTTGCGGCCTTCGAACTCGGGAGCGGCCAGGAACTCCAGCCAGCGGCTCATGTCTTCCGCCCGGATGAGCTTGAGCCCCCGGGACTGGGCCGCGGCCAAGCCGGCCAGGAGGAGGATCAGAGCGAACCCGTATCCGAAGCGACAGCGATGCGACGAGTTTCTCATGGGTGCGTTCCCTTGGCCTTCGGCCGGAGATTATTCCAGCCGCTTGATGACATGCCAGCCATATTTAGACTTGATCGGGTCGTAGACCGCCAGCCCGACCTCCCCGACCTTGAGCTTGAATCCGACGTCGCCGAAGGCGGCCACCATCTTGGCCCGGGCGTATTCCTTCTTGCTCGGCGGGCCCTGGATCGGGTCGACGCCGAAATTGGCCATCTTGTAGATGCCGGGCGCGCGGTCGTCGGTATACTGCTTGACCAGGGCTCCGTAATCCCCGCCTTGGCGGGCCAGGCCGAGGATCATTTCGGCCAGGGCCTTGGCCTCAGCCTGGGTCCGGGTGACGTCGGGGACGGTCCCGGCGCTTCCCAGGAACGAAATCAGGATGTGCTGGAGGGTGATCCGATCCGGCTCGCCGTCCGGCTTCTGGGCTGGGGCGGCCGTCTGGGCCGCCAAAACCGCGGCCAGAATGAGCGGGGCGAACATGCGAACGATGCGTTTCATGCTTTCCTCCTGTTTTCGGCGCGATTCCCCGGTCAGCGGCGGCCGAGGAGCTTCTCGATGTCGGCGATCTCTTTAGGGGCGTCGCGGGTCAGGACTTCGCAGCCGTCCTTGGTGATGAGCACCGTATCTTCGATCCGGATACCGATGGCCTTTTCCGGATAATACAAGGCCGGCTCGATGGCGAAGATCATGCCTTCCTCGAGCTTGGCGATCCGGGGCCCGACGTCGTGCGTCCCCAAGCCGACGAAATGGCCGAACCCGCCCCTTTCGCCGCGGGCGTCCAACCCCTTGCGCTTGAGGACCTCGGCCACGTGGACTTGGACGTCGGCCGTCGTAGCGCCGGGCTTGTAGGCTTCGATGCAAGCCTGTTCGATGGCCAGGACGATCTCGTAGACTTCGCGCTGCTCGCGGCTGAAGACGCCTGAAACGGGCCAAGTCCGAGTGATATCCATGGCCATATGGTCGAGATCGGCCCCGAAGTCCATCAGGACCAGGTCGCCGGGCTTGGTCTGGCGGCCGTTCTGGTCGTAATGCCAGACGCAGGTGTTGGGACCCGAGCCGACGATGGGAGCGAAGGCCATCCCGCTGGCCCCGCCCTTGAGCGTCACGTATCGGGCCGCGGCCTCGATTTCATATTCGAAGACGCCCGGCCGCGAAGCCAGCATGGCCTGCCGCACGGCCTCGGCCGAAAGCTTGCCGTTGCGGCGCATAACGGCGATCTCCTCCGGGCTCTTGACCGCCCGCAGGGCATCCAGGAACGGCGTGACATCCCTCAGCTCCGCGGCGGGATACCGCTCGCGCAACCGCTCGATGCGGAAATCATCGCGGGTCATCTGGGCGTTGTAATGGGTCCGGTTCTTGCGGGCTTCAAAGATGAGGACTTCGCTGCGGGCGTTGTCCGCCGTGTCGCCCGGCTGGAGGCGAAGCCAGAGCGGTCTTCCTCCAGGCAGGATACGGGCCAGGTATTCGTCGAAGTAGCCGACATCATAGAGGTTGGCCAGGCCGAGTCGGGCCTTGGCCGACTCGTCCTTAAGCAGATTGGCGCCGCTGACCATCTCCTCGCGCGCCGATTGTCGGGGCAGAAAAAGATTAGTCTCCCCCGTGCGGGCGTTCATGGCCAGGATGGCGCCCAGATCCTCGACGCCGCAGAGGTAAAAGAAGTCGTTATCCTGCCGGGAAGGAGCCCCGGCGGGAGGCCTGTCCTCGCCGAAGAGGACGATCAGGCCGTCCTTGGTCCGCTCGCAGAGGGCTTGGCGCCGACGGACGAATTCTTCCTTGGAGAAGCCGACCCGCTGGGCGGCCAGCAGGCCCGCCAGAAAGGGGAGAAGCAGGACCCCGGCCAAGGCCCGCCGCAGGATCGTCGCATAAACGCATTTTTTCATGTTCATCTCCTGATCGACTTCGCGGCCGTCACATGGGCGGGACGCGGGACGCCGTGAGAATGCGGATCGACGGCGTCAGAAGCTCCCGCTCATCGACCGGGGACTGGTGAATCCGGCGCACGACTTCCGTCCCGGCGACGACCCGCCCGAAAACGGCGAAGCCCTGCCCGTCGGCGTTGCGCTTGCCGCCGAAATCGAGCTCGGGCTGGTCGCCGACACAGATGAAGAAGCTGGATGTCGCCGTGTCCGGCCCCGAGCGGGCCATGGAGACCGCTCCGTCGGCGTGCCGGAGTCCGGTGGCGCTTGTCCGCTCGAGAGCGATGGCCGGAAAGGATTTGTCGCCGACAACCTGGCCGCCCTGGATAACCGCGATCGGCACCGGTTTGTTGCGGGGACTGGACGGGGTCACAGTCCGATGAAAGACTGTTCCATTGTAACGGCCCGCATCCACGTAGCGAAGAAAATTGGCCGCGGTGAGGGGAGCCTGATCGACGGCGACCTCGATGGTGATATCCCCCATTTCGGTTCGAAGGATGACCCGGGGATTCACTTCCGGCGCAGCGGGACGGACGGGCGGGGCGGCCAGGGCCAGGGATAATGCGAGGACGAACGGAATCATGTCGCCTCCTGTTTCCGGCCGGGCCGGATGGGGAGGATTCTATCAGAGGGACGGGCTTCCGTTCCAGCGCGGATGGGGGGAGATCCCCTCAGAGAATTTTCCCCGCGATCCCGAAACCGGCCGCGGCGACCGATCCGGTCAAGACCATTCCCCAGACGAGGTCGATGACGGTGACCTGGACGGGCCAATCGCGCAGCGTCGCCAGGTTGGTCAGGTCGTAGGTGGCATAGGCGATAAGCCCCAGCAAGGCGCCGGATAGGACCGCCCGGCCAAGCCCTCCTCTCTCCAAGGCGGGCAGCACGGCAAAGAAGATGATGCCGGCAATATACAGGAAATAGAAGATCAGGGCCGGCGTCCAGCGGACCTTGGCCGCCATCAGGTGACCGATATGCTTGGCATAGAAAGGCTTCGCGATCAGCCCCAGCCAGACCATATCAACGGCGAAGAAAACCGGAACGGTCAGGGCGTAGAGAAGAACGGCTTTCCCGAACGGCATGGGCTCACCTCCCGAGAGTGCGCTTCCAGCAGAGTATGGATTCATTCTAACCCAAAATTAGTTGTTTCTTCCAAATCCGAATTGGACCGGCGACCTTGCGGGATTTTTTGTCGTTGCGCGTCCTCGCCGAAGGCGATGACGCGGCAACCTCGTTCCCTGCCAACGTTGAGATAGCCACTCTCTGCCCTTTGGGCAGGACTCGCTATGACCACGAAAAAATTCCTCAGAAAGCCCCCGCCCCCCCGACCGAAGCTCCGTCGTAACGACGGCGCGGAGGAATTGACAAGCCGGCCCCGTCGGCATTGTAATGGGCCAAGCCGGGCAGAAGAAGTCCCCGCTCGGCCGCGCGCCTACCGAATACAAGGAGGAAATGCCATGTCGAACATCCTAAGCCGCCTCCGCTCGCAGTTCGCTCGGATCACGGGACTGGCCGTGCTGTTGCTCGCCGCCTTCTCCTGCCAGCCGGCCGCTAACGGCAAGGCCAGCGTCCTGTTGAAATTCGCCGTCTCCTTCCCGGCCGAGCGGAGCGCCGCCCCGCTGGACGGCCGAATCCTGCTTCTCATCTCCAACGACGGTTCGGCCGAGCCGCGGTTTCAGGTCAGCGACGGAGCCGCGACCCAGATCGTCTTCGGGATCGACGTCGACGGGCTGGCTCCCGGAACGGAGGCCGTCATCGACGCCTCGGTCTTCGGCTATCCCCTGCCCAGCCTGGCCGACCTCCCGGCCGGGGAATACTACGTCCAAGCCTTGTTCAACCGTTACGAGACGTATACTCGTTCCGACGGCCACACCGTCAAACTCCCGCCCGACAAGGGCGAGGGCCAGCGCTGGAACGCCAAGCCGGGCAACCTCTACAGCGCGCCGGAAAAGATCACCATCGACCCGATGGCCTCGCGAACCATCAGCCTTTCTCTGAACAAGGAAATTCCGCCGATCGCCCCGCCCCGGGACACCAAACACGTCAAGCACATCAAGATCCGCAGCGAAAAGCTGTCGGCGTTCTGGGGCCGCCCGGTGGAGCTGGGCGCCTGCCTGCTCCTGCCCGAGGGGTTCAACGAACATCCAAACGCACGCTATCCCCTGATCGTCTACCACGGCCATTTCCCGTATACGGTGGACGGCTTCCGGGAGGAGCCGCCCGATCCGAACCTGAAGCCCGACTACAGCGACCGCTTTCACCTGCCGGGTTACAACCGCATCCAGGAGGAGTACGCCTATCAGTTCTACAAGGACTGGACGGGCAAGGACTTCCCCCGGGCCATCTTGATGGAGATTCAGCACGCCAACCCTTACTATGATGATTCCTATGCCGTCAACTCGGCCAACCTGGGGCCTTACGGCGACGCGATCGTCTATGAGCTCATCCCCTATATCGAAAAAACTTTCCGCGGCCTGGGCGCGGGCTGGGCCCGCTATCTCTACGGCGGATCCACCGGCGGCTGGGAGGCATTGGCCTCCCAGGTCTTCTACCCCGACGAGTTCAACGGCTGCGTCGCCGCATGCCCCGACCCGATTGACTTCCGGGCCTATACGGTCGTCGACATCTATTCCCAGAAAAACGCCTACTATCCGGACGGCCCATGGAAGAAGACGCCGCGCCCGGGCCTGCGCAACTACCTGGGCGAAGTCGCCACCACCCTGGAGCAGGCCAACCACCGTGAGCTGGCCATCGCCTCGAAGGGCCGATCGGGCGATCAGTGGGACATCTGGCAGGCGGTCTTCTCCCCGGTCGGAGCGGACGGCTACCCCAAGCCCATCTGGGACAAGCGGACCGGAGTGATCGACCCCCAGGTGGCGGCCTATTGGAAGGAGCACTATGATCTAGGGGCCATTCTCCAACGCGACTGGAAGACGCTCGGCCCCAAGCTCCAGGGCAAGATCCGCATCTATGTCGGCGATATGGACAACTACTATCTCAACAACGCGGTGTATCTCGTGGAATCATTCCTGAAGAGCACCAAGGACCCTTATTACGCGGGCGACGTGGCCTACGGCGACCGGGCCGAGCATTGCTGGAACGGCGACCCGACTCGGCCGAACGCCTTATCACGCCTGCGCTATCATCAAATGTATATCCCCCAGGCGGTCGAGCGGATGCGCAAGACGGCGCCGCTGGGGGCGGACCTGACGAGCTGGAAATACTAGATTTCGTACCGGAACAGATTCATCCCGGGCAGGGGCTCAGCCAGCCCCTTGTAGATGTCCCAATAATACGCCCGGGCTTCGGCCAGCTCGGCGTAGAGAGGATGCGTGGGATCGGGGCGATGCAGGCTGCGGCGCCCGCCCTTGCCGTCGACCAGGACGAGCCCGGCACAGCGGTTGAGGATGCCGGCGGTGCCGACGCTGCAGACGGCGACGAGCTGGCCGGTCTCGGCCCGGCGGACAAGCTCGCCGTAGGGCAGATGGCGCTCCTCGACCGCGACCCCCCGGTGGCGGAGGATCGCGGTGATGCCTTGGATGGTGATCGAGGGCAGGATGAGATTGCTTTCGGGAATCTTGACGACGGTCCCGTCGGTGAAAGCAAACAGGCAGCAGGACGTGTCCCACTCCGTAATGTGCCGGTCTTCGATGGGGATATGGGTCTGATCGTCCAGGAAGAGCGCGGCCGCCGCCCCCGGATGGATCTTGCGGGCCGCCTCGATGGCCTTGATGCTGACGACATAGTTGACGCCCAGCTTGAGGCAGCCCATAGCGTTGATCGCGACCGCCCGGACCAGATGGGGAATGACGACCCCCTCGAACGGCTCGCCCAGGTAATGGTCATACCGGCTGGCCAGGACCCGGATGGCGGGCTGGGCGGGATAAGTGACGCCGATCGACTGCTCTTCGTCGATCGTGAACGGACGAAGGTAGCCTTGAGCCCCCATCGCCGCCATTTCCTCGAAGAACGGGCGCATGGCCGGATCCGCGAAATAGCGCCGGACAAAGACCTCCTCCATCTCCTCCCGGGTCGGGACGAGCGCTTCCTGATCGGCCCCGATGTTGAAGGCCATGCCGCGGCGGAAGCGCTCCAGGTTCCTATCCCAGTTCAGGAAGACGACCTCAAGGCGGCCGGCCGCGTTTTTCCGGCAGAAGAAGCGGATGCCCTCGAAGGCCAGGAAGATGGCATAGTTGGTCGAGCGCGAGCAGGCGGCCACCGGCGCGTCCCCGGGAAGGATCTGGACGGACTTGTCCGTCAGGAGAAAGCGCAGCTGTTTGTCGGCCCAACGGATGCCTTCGAACTTGGCCATGGCGGGTCTCCTTCCGGACGCCGGGCGGTCCCGCCACCGGCATCCGCAGAGCGGGTTCGTCGTCGCAAGTCCGGCCCGCTCCGCGCGTCCCGCGGGCCGCAGACCGAAGAAAGAAGGTAGCACGCCCGCCGCCATTTGACAAGGGCCCGGCTTCGCGGCATTATGAAGGCGTCGGAAGGGGCCCTTTCGCAAGGGGGCTTTCAGTCTCCGGCGGAGGCTTCGAAAATCCGTTCAGGAGGTTGACCGATGATCAATCCGCTCTTCAGCGCAACCCGCCCCGCGGGCAAATGGATTCTCCTTGTTCTCGTTCTGTTCCTGGCCGCGTCGGCCTGCGTCGGCCCCTATGGCCGCTACGGCTACGACCGCGGCTTGTCGCGAGGCGAGATTCTGAACATGGCCCGGCAGGCGGTCTACGACTACGTCATCCGGCGATATGGGCGCGACGCCCAGCCCGGCATGTCCTCCCTCGACATCCGGGCCCTCAGCCGGGTTGAAGCCCAGGTCTTCGGCCGGATCACCTTTTACCGTTCGGCTCGCGACCGCGGCCGCATCCGGATGAACTTCCGCTGCGCCGTAGACCGCTTCAACGGCAGCGTCCGGGGCATCGACCTCTACTAAAAAAAAGCCCTCCCCCCGCCCCGGAGGATCGCTCCGAGGCGAGGCGGAGGGCCGGTCCGTCTACGGAATCGCGGCTTACAACCCGCCGCGGAGCAGGAACATGAACTGGTCGCCCAGCTCGATGGACTTGCCCATGGCCGCGTAGGCGAAGTCGTTGGTGTACTTGGTCAGGTACTGGGCCGGAGTGAAGGGGAGCTTTTCGGGCGTCTTGGAGGCCAGCAGTTCCAGGTAGGTCTTCTCGACCAGAGGCATCTCCAGCAGGGCCTTCTTCTCGAAGGCGGCCAGGTTGTCCATCATGATCTTCTCGGCCGCGCCCCACTTGACGGTGGCCAGGCGATTGGTCCGGCGGAAGACCCAGGGCGCCGCATCCATCCGGTAGCGCCACTGGCCGCAGATGGCGAAACTCGGAGGGAGCTCCGTGACCCCGGCATAGATGGGGATGCGCACGCTCAAGCCGGGATTGTCGAAGGCAAACCAGCAGACCGTGCCGATCGCGGGCGGCATGTTGGCCCGGCACTGAAGCACCGTGGCGTAGGCGCAGCCGCTGATGGCGATGGCCCGGCTATTGGAAACCGTCCCGGGCTTCAGGGCGTTGACGAGCTGGGCCAGGTCGCCGGAGATGAACGGCTGGGCCAGCGGGCTTTTGACCATCTCGGGGGCCGGGGCCGGAGCGGTCGGCTGGGCCGGTTCAGAGCCGGGCCGGCGCATCTGTTGGCGGCGCGGAACCATCAGGTTCTTGGTCGGATCCCACTCGGTTCCGGCGTATGTTTCCCGGTAGTACTTGAGAACGTCGCTGATGGAGAGCTTCTTCTCGGGCTTGACGGAGAACGGAAGCTCGGCCATGTCCATCTTCAGGTTGAGCGAAGGGGCTAGGGTGCTGAGAACGTAGAACTCGCGGATCATGAACGGTTTCATGCCGCTGTAAGCCTTCCAAAACTTAAAGGGCTCGCCCTTCGCAGGATCGTACCAACCCATGTCCTGGGCCACCTTGAAGATGTTCTCCGAAGCCATGTAGCGATCGGGGTTCTTGAGGTCGATCTCGCTGATGCGCGGGATATTGGCCGAGATGCCGACCTGGTCGTCAGGGATGCGGACGGCGGCCCAGACGCCGCCCTTCTGCAGCGGGCCCTCGCCCATGAATTCGCAATGCCAAACTTCCTTGGCATCGGCGATGGTGATGCACTCGCCGAAGTCGCCGTAGCCGTAGGTCTTGATCAGCTCGCCGGCCAGCTTGATGGCCTCGCGGGCGGTCTTGCAGCGCTCCAGGACGATCCGCTCGATCTCCTCGATCATGAGCTGGCCTTCGGGGTTGAAGAGCTCCCGGCGGCCGCCGATGGTCGTCTCGCCGATGGCCAGACCGGCCTCGTTCATGCACGGGTAGGCCGTGTTCATGAAGGCATAGGTCTCGGCCACCTGAGGAATCTCGCCGGTTGGCTTGACGTTGCGCATCTCGACCGGGGTCTCGGTGTGCATCAGTCCGGAATAGATCTTGTTCTTGGCTCCCTCCGGGAACTTGCCGTGGGGCACGATGGCGACCCACTGGCGGTAGTTGCCGTCGCAGGTGTGGGCGGTCATGACCGAGCCGTCGGCCGAGGCCAGGCGGCCGACCATGATGCTGGTGCAGCCGTCGAACTCCGCCGGCCAGGGCTTGGCCCAGGGCGAGGTCGGTTGGGGCGCCTTGGCGGCCGAGGCGCTGATCAGGCCGGCCGCCAGAAGCAGCAGGCCCACGGACAGAATGCGTTTCCAGGCGTGCGAACGGGACGTCAGAATCATGCGGTCCTCCTCGTCAAGAGGACCTATTATTGCGAATACCCGAACGGCGTGTCAACCGAACTATTTGATGGCCAGAAGCTCGTCAAGCTTGCGGGTGTAGCCGTCGGGATCCTTGGGGCCCCACACGCCCATCCGGTTCATCGACTCCAGGTCACCGATGTAGCGCGCCCCACCGGCGGTCATCGAGACGGCCTTCCATTTGTTCGGAGGCTGGAAGTTGAAAGCGTAGGCGACGAGGTACTGCTGGTAGGGATAAGACCAGACTTCCAGGGTGTTGGCCTGGATGTCCTCGTTGGTCCGGCTGTTGATGCCGGCCGCTCCGCCCGCCGCCCCGCCGCCGGCCCCCTGCATACCCCAGGCGTCGTTCTGGCTGTACTCGATCGAGGCCGGGCTGCCGTTGAGAAGATAGATGCGGGCCCGGTCGGTGTTCCAGGGCTGAGCCGAGTTTTCCCGCCGGAAAGTCTGGTCGATATAGGCCAGCCGCCGATCGAACTCGGCGCGGGCGGCCGGGGCACGCTCGGCCCAGAAGATCTTCTGGAACTCCAGGCGACCGTTTTCGCTCATGGCCCGATAGGCATCCTGCTCGAACTTCTGCATCAAGAAATAGTGCTGGGCGTACCAGGGGTCCTTGGACGGCAGCATGTTCATGGCGCAACCGCTCAAGACCGCCGCGGCCGTAAATAAAAGAATCCAACGGGCTGATTTCATAGTCCCTGCTCCTCGCGAGTGCGTTCCCTCTGACGAGTCCATGATAGCATTTGTCGTCAGCTCGGACAAATGAACCCGCTCGATACCCCGAGCCCGGGGTATTAGCAGGGTTCATACTGAGCGGCGCATAATCCCCCGATTTGAAAATCGGGGTCCGAGCGCCGCGAACGTACTGAAACACGCAAGAATCGTGCCGATTCGGGCCGCCTGTTGACGGCGGATGCCGGGGCGCCCGGCCGCCCTCGTGGCAGGACGGTTGTCATCGGGACGGGACGATGCCTCCCCTTTTCCTTTATAATGGATTCGCAGAGGAGAGACGCCATGACTCTTCGCGACGCGGGCTTGGCCGCCCTATTCTTCGCTTGCCTCGTTGGAGGCGCCGCCGGGGAAGCCCTCCGCGTTCCCGCGGATCCCCCCAAGTCCCGGTACAAGATCGAAGCGGCGATCAGCCCCGAAAACGGGACCGTTTCCGGGAGCGAAACCGTCCGTCTCGTCAACCCGGGCTTGCTCCCTATGACCCGGATCGCCTTAGATTGGACCGTTTCCAAAACGCGATCGGTCGAGGTCCGGGTCGGAGGACGCCGCTTGGAGCCGCTTAACCCGGTCGGACGGGAGCGGCTGGCGGCTCCCCTGCTTTTCGACCTGCCGGCGCCTCTCGCGCCCAAGGCCGAGCTGATCTTGCAGATCGATTTCTCGGCGTCCGACCTGTTGCGCGGGGACGGCCGGGAGTACAAGCTGACCGGCTGGCATCCGCGGCTCTGGTGGAACGGAATGGCGGGGCATGACGCGTTCGAGGTCAAGGTCGCCGCGCCGCCCGGTTACGCCCTGGCGGCCAGCGGTCGGCTCGACCAAGGGACCGGGACGTACAAGACGGATGCAGCCGCGACGTTCGGGCTCTATCTCGGGCGCGGCATGAAGGCCGAGGAGATCGCGGCCGACGGCGTCCTGATCCGGGCGCTGTTTACGGAGGCCGGGGCGGATTGCGCCCGCCTCTGCCTGGCCACGGCCGCCGACACCGTCCGTTTCTACAAAAAATGGCTCGGCTTCTATCCCTTCCCATCGCTGACCGTCATCCCGGGCGGTTCGGACCCCTGGGGCGGCTATCCATTCGCCACGGGGATCGTGGTCATCCACGGCCAGGAGA
The DNA here is from genome assembly GCA_026393855.1 of Candidatus Aminicenantes bacterium. Classification (NCBI taxonomy): domain Bacteria; phylum Candidatus Aminicenantota; species Candidatus Aminicenantota bacterium. Next base: position 24,813 of record JAPKZJ010000070.1, on the reverse strand, counting down.
AGATGGCCTCCCGCAACGCGGACTTCTGGCAATGGATCACCTCGCACGAGGTCGGGCACCAATACTGGGGAGAGTACGTTCTGGACGCCGACGATCCGGCCTGGCTGTGGATCGGCCTGGGTATCTTCGCCGACCGGGAATACACCCGGGCCAAAGGCCTTTCGCCCGATCGCCATCCGGGCTTCTTCGCCCAGTTCCTGATAGGGATGGAGAAGCGCCTCGACACGACCTTGGACATCCCCCCCGCCCAGGAGACCCTGATCGATTGGGACCGCAACAAAACTGTCGTCGAGGGCAAGGGATTCAGCGTCGTCAGCGCCCTGGACGGCGTCCTGGGCCGCGAGACGTTCCATCGCGTCTACGCCCGGGCCCTGCGGGAATACGGCGGCCGCCGCCTGGGTTGGCGCGACTTCCGCCGCCTGGCCGAAGAGGAGAGCGGGCTCGACCTGGGCTGGTTCTTCCTGGCCTGGGTTCGCTCCAATACCTACCCGAGCTACAAGATCACGGCCCAAACCTGCCGTCCCGAGGGTGCCGGGTTCGTCAGCGAGATCCGGATTCTTTCACAGGGGACGATGCAGATGCCGGTGCCCGTTCGGGCCGAGTTCGAGGACGGCACGGCCCGGACGGCGACGACGGACCGGCTGTCCGATCTGACCGTCCTGCGCTTCGAAAGCCGGTCCCCGCTGAAGACGGTCGCCCTCGATCCGGATCGGGCTTTCGCCTTGCGGCAGGATCCGATTCCAATGGATGCAGAGGAGCTTCAATCCGCCGTTCTGTTCGAGCTTCCATCCACCGGCGCCGGCGAAAAAGCCCTCCGCCTCTATGAGATCGCCCGGGCCCAAAAGATTCCCGACCGCAACGTCTGGTTCCGGCTAGGCCTCGTCCTCTTCGACGGCGGGTATTGGCCGGAGGCTTTCCAATCCTTCTCGACCCTGGCCGAAACGACACCCGAAACGTTGGAACGCTTCGCTGCCCGCGCCTGGATGGGTATGCTCAAGGATCTGCTGGGCGAGCGCGACGAGGCCCTGGGGCATTATCGGGAGGCCCTCCGCTACGACACGGGCCAGACCATGCGCCACGACCAGTTCGGGATCCTGATCAACAAAGCCTGGATCGAAGAACGGCTGACGGCCCCCTTCCGCTGGGAGAAGTGAGGCGGGCCGACACCCCGGGCCACGCTTCCCGGAATCGGGAGATGGACCTTATTTCCCGGCGCAGGCCTGGTCCTGAAGGACGAGCTTGGCGACGTCGAAGCCCTTCGCCGCGATCCGGCCCACGATCTCCCGGTAAAGAGGCTCCTCCATCTTCGGCGTCCGGGCCAGGATCCAAAGATATTTCCGACTGGGATCCCCGACCACGGCATAGCTGTAATCGGCCGCCAGGTCGATGATCCAGTAGTCCCCCCGGAACGGCCAGAAGAACTGGACCTTCAGCTTGGCGTTATGGCTTCCCGCGACGACGAAGGCTTTGCCCGAGGCCGTCTTGACCTTGCCCGCGGCGGAATCCTTCCGGCAAGTGTTGACGACCCTGACGTATCCCTTGTCGGTCATCGAATACTCGGCCGTGGTGCAGTGGCATCCCTTTTGGAATTTCTGGGGGAAGGATGCGATTTCGAACCAGACGCCCATATACTTTTGCAAGTCGACGGAAGGCACCGTGGCCAGGGGCTTGTCCTCGGAGAGGCGCGGAGCCGCGGCGGCTCCGGCCAGGAGAATCGTGGTGAGAAGAAGCGCTGTTTTCATGCCTTCATTATCGACCGAGTTCGGTTTCGGGTCAACATAGCTTTCTCGTTTTGCTCCGCATATATTCGCCAGAGCTTAATCTAGGCGAGGGTGATGGGGGGCCAAAGCCATCGACGAGGGAGCGGGCATGGTCCAGCCCCGAAGGGATGGGAGCGACCGAGTCGGCCGGAGCGAGCTCCCTCGCTGGGGGAGCGAGCGTCTTTGGCCCCCCATTATCCGAGCCTTCTTGACGAAAGGCCTCCGCCCGGATATAACATCCGGGAGTTCATGAACGCCAACGATCCGGCCGCCAAGCCCGTCAAGATCCTGTTTGTCTGCCTGGCCAATCTCTGCCGCAGCCCGATGGCCATGGCCATCGCCCGCCGCTGGCACGCCCCCGCGATCGAGGCCTCGAGCGCCGGAGTCTCGCCCTCCCCCGGCCGGATGTTCCCCGAGGCCTTGCTGGTGATTCGCCGCCTGACCGGGCTGGATCTGTCCACGCATGTCCCCCGCTTCGTCCTCGACAGCCGCCCGCAGGATTTCGACTACATCATCGCCATGGATAACTCGGTCTTCCTGCGGCTTTCGGGGATGCCGCAGATACCGCAAGAGCGCTTATACGGCTGGGATGTCGTCGACCCCTGCGGGCTGGGTATCGACGCCTACGAACGGACGGCCGATCAGATCGAGTCGTACTTGGAGCAGTTCCTTCTCAACCGGGAGATGGAAAAAGGGCTTCCGGGCCGCAAGCCCTAGTCCGGATCGTTCTCATCCCATCCGGCCGCGCAGGAAGCGGCGCACGATGGCGAAGGCTTGATAGATGTAGCCGTCGAAAACCAGCTCGGGCCGGATTAAGGGGTTCCAGATCCGGGCTTTCAGCAGGAGCGACAGGACCAGGACCTTGTGCTTGGGCGGACAGCCCCGCACCCGCCGCACCTTCCGGGCCCGGACCTGGCCGTTGATCTTGGTGCAAGTCCCGATGAGCAGCAGCCGGTCCGCTTCGACGTCGCCCGTATATTCCCCGATGACGACGGTCCAAGCCGGGAGCTTGGGCCAGAGCTTCGGTTTGCGGTCCTTGATCATGTAGAGCCAATCCAGGAAGACGCCGTGGCAGCCGCCCGTGCAGTAGGGCTCTCCGCTCAAGACCCGGATGTTGCCGTGGGCCTTCTCCACCCGGATGACGTTGGGATCCCAGCCCAAGGTGCGGGCCCGGGCTTCGGCCAGGGTCACATCGCCGCCGAAATCGATCCCGGCTAGATCCAGCGAACCGTATCCGCGGGCCTCGGCCTCGACCAGGTGGCCGATCGAGCGCGGCTCGAGGTTCAGCAAAAGAGCGCAGACGACGTCGTGGGCCAAGGGCGAATCGGAGATCAGAACAAGGCCCAAATGTCGGCCGTGCTCGGTGAACTGGTTGCCGCCGAATCCGACCTCGATGGCGTCGGTGACGATGAGGTCGGGATAACCGATCTCCAGGGCATCCACGATCTTGGCGTCCAGAAGATAGTTGTGGTCTTTCATCCGCTGCCGGTCACGATAGATGCCGACGTTGAGCTTCACGGCCGCGGTCAAGCCATGGGTCAAGTAATTCGTCTTGAGCTTGGGCGCGTAGACCAGGAAATCCCGGTCGACGATCTCGGGCGCGGTCAGGATGTGGTCGTGGACCTTGCCTTTATAGAGCGGGGCGCGGACTTTGCGAGCCTCCTCGATGGCCACCAGGCGCACGCCGTAAGGCCGGCGGAGGCGATGGTAGCCCGCCCGACGGAAAATCCGGGGCGTGGGGAGGCCGGCCCCGCTTTTCTCGGCGATCGAGAGCCGCACCTCGGCCCCGCCGGCACCGCGCAGAGCGCCCAGGATGCCGGCCATGAGCTCGGGCCTGGTGTAGGCCGAGGGGGCGATCTTGGCGTGGGCCATGACCAGGTTGGGCTTGATCGTGATCCGGCCTCGGACCCGGCCGGTCAGGCCGAGCTCTTCGATCCCCTCGCGGACGATGGCCTCGATCTTGGCCGGGTCGTAAGCCGGCGCATTGCGAATGATGACCTTGGGTCTTTTCGCTGCTGTCATGCGGCTATTATTCCCAAGCCGATCGTCCCGGTCAAATCATAACTTCACTTCTGTTCCATCTTCGTCATTTAGACTCAATTTGATCGTTATCGAAAGACTCTTCCATTGGGGCGAACGGTGTGGAGGTGAGCGCCGATGCGGTCGCTTCGCAGTCCTCGTTACGACCGGCGTTTCGCCCGTCGTCGCGAGGGCGGAAATTTCGCCTAAACGTAGCCGCATTCCAATTTCCTTTATTGATATTACCCCTCCTGCCTCCCCTAAACAGGGGAGGATACGTCATGCGGCTCCGGCAGGTGTCGAGGGAATCCCGCTCGGAAAGAAGAGGGACGGCGAGGATGTCTGAGCGGACCGTACCAAAACCGTAAAATCGATGCGAGACGCGAGTTCCGAGCCGCCGAGAAAAACGAGATGCCACGGCGCAAAAATTTCCGCCAGAGCGAACCTCCGCACTGTGAGCCCTCCTTGACAGGAGCGTGCGGCTGCGCAATCATCTCCCCGGCCGCATGAAAGGAGCCCCTCATGGCACTCGACCCGCACAAGATCCGCCACCAGTTCCCGGCCCTCCAGCGGCCGGAGGTCTATCTCGACAATCCCGGCGGCACTCAGGTCGCCAAGCACGCCCTCGACCGCATGCTCGAGTACCTGATCGAGACCAACTCCAATCATGAGGGGGTCTTCGCCACCAGCCGCGCCTCGGACGAGATCATCGCCCGCTCCCGGGCGGCCATGGCCGACTTTCTGAACGCGGCCGGACCGGAGGAGATCATCTTCGGGGCCAACATGACCACTCTCGCGTTCCACTTGGCCCGATCCCTGGCCAGACAGATCCGGCCCGGCGACGCCATCGTCGTCACCCGGCTCGACCACGACGCCAATATCTCGCCCTGGCTCCTGCTGGCCGAGGACCGCGGCGCTTCCATCAAATGGGTCGATTTCAATCCTTCGGACGGAACGCTGGACCTGGGCTCATTCGAAAAGGCCATGGAGAAGAAGCCGGCGCTGGTCTGCCTCGGCTACGCCTCCAACGCCCTCGGCACAATCAACCCGGTCGAGAAGCTGACCGAGATCGCCCACCGGGCCGGAGCGCTCGTCTTCATCGACGCCGTGCACTACGCGCCGCACGGCCCGATCGACGTCCGGGCCGGGGGCTTCGATTTCCTGGCCTGCTCGCCGTACAAGTTCTTCGGCCCCCACATGGGCGTGCTCTACGGCCGGAGGGGGCTTCTGGACGAGCTCTTCGCATACAAAGTCCGGCCCGCCTCGGATGATCTGCCGACCAAGTTCGAGACGGGGACTCAGAATCACGAGGCCATCGCCGGACTTCTGGGCACATTGGAGTATTTCGAGTGGCTGGGCCGTGAATACGGCAAAGACTTCGGCTCCGTCCTGGCCGACCGCTTTCAGGGGCGCGCACTTCTTTTCAAACAAGCCCTGGCCGCGATCCGGGCTCATGAAAAAGACCTTACTCTGGCCCTGCTCAAGGCGCTTCAGGACACTCCCAGCGCGACCGTCTACGGCCTGACCGATCCGGCTCGCTTCGAGGAAAGGGCGCCCACCTTCGCCTTCCGCCTGCCCCATCTATCGCCCCGGCGAATCGCCGAAGAGATGGACAAGGACGGGATCTTCGTCTGGGAAGGGAACTATTACGCCCTGGAAGTCACCCGCCGCCTCGGCGTCGAGGAGACGGGCGGGATGGTTCGGGTCGGCGCGGTCCACTACAACACCCGGGACGAGATCGCCCGCTTCGGGAAATCCCTGGCCCGGATCGCCAAACTATAATCTTCCGTTTTCGGGGCCTGCGGCACGGTGATCGGCCCGGCGGCGCGGGTTTTTAACGCCTTTTTTGCGTTACTCTTCTCGGCGCCTCAGCGCTTCGCAGTCCTCGTCGGGACGTCGCTTCGAAAGTCCCCGCGAGGGCGGAACTCCGCATGCGAGATCGCCCGGTCCCGGAGACCACCCACTCCGTTTCGATTCCGGCAGATTGTCGCATGCTCAAACAGCCCTCGGCGGCCGCTAGCTTCCCTCGGAGAGTTATGGAAAAAGGCGTCGCCCTCGCAATTTCGCCGTTGGCCGGATACCGCGACGCTTATTCCGCCCTCGGAAACGGGATCTGAATCTAATTTACGAATGCAGCTTTGATGTCCGCCAAGCCGACGCCCAGCGCCTTGCGGGCGATGACGTCCAGCGCCGCCTCGTCGCCCTGGAAATGCATAGTCACATGGCGATGGACGCGCTTCGCCCCCGGGGCCAGCGCGGCCGCGGGCGAGGAGGTCTCCAGCTCGTAGAAGGGGCCCAACGGCTTGGCCCCGGGCGAGGCTGGGCCGTCATTGTAGGAATTGACGGCGTCGCCCCGGAACGGCTCCTTTTGGATCTCCCACATCGAATTGACATAGTCGCCGGCCGGATCGACCGTCACCTTAACCAGAGTCAGAACCTTCCCGGCGGCGTCGTAGCTGCCGATGAACGCCGCCGCCCGTTTCGGCGTCAAGCCGATCTTGCTGCGATAGAGGCCGTCGCCTTTGAAATAGATGACGCTCTTATCGACGTCCACCTTCAAGCGGTCGGCCGGGACCTTGCCGAAATAGGCGTCGTTGACGATCGGTCCCAGCTCGCTCTCCGCACCGGCCCGGAACGGGGCCACGATGGTCGTCGCCGGCGAGGGGTTGAACATCCCCAGAATCCAGATCGAGAGCAGGCCCGTGTCTTTGGTCCACGGCGCCGTCCCGGTATTGGTGATCTCATTGCTGGTTTCATAGGCCACCCATGACAAACCGGCCGGAGCGTCCACGCCCAATGCCGCCAGCCGCTCCTTATTCAGGAGAGAGACCGCCCGGACCACCTCCAGATCGAATTGCGTTCCCGAGTAGTTCGTCAGCCGCATCGGGGCCTTGAACACGATCCGATCCGCGCTCTTTTCGGCCACCGGCAAAGCCCCCTCGTTGATGGGCGGGGGGGTGAACCAATGATCGAGGTCGAAGGCCTCGCCTTTCTTGAAGAAGATCGAGAACTGGCCGCCTTCCGGGCCCAGCCAGAAACGGTCCTCGCCGCCGAAGGCGTTCATGTGGAGGTTGTTCTCTCCCGAAAGAAGCGGGGCTCGGTTGATCCAGCCGAAGCTCGGGCCCTGCGGGCCGCCGGCCGTGCTGGTCATGACCCGGCCCTGGAGATCGGGATTCACCGCGACTTGGGCCATCCCGGTCGGGTCGGTCAGGACTTCGACTTTGGTGTGGGCCTTGAGAAAATCGACGTCGTCCTTGAACATGATGCCTCCTGCCGGGACGGCCGACGGTGTTTGGTCGGCCTTCGGCTTCTCCGCCGCCGGCTTGGCGCACGCCGCCAGAAGCACAGCGGCGGCGACGATGATGAGAGCTTTTTTAGTCATGGGATCATCCTCCTCTTCGGATTGCGGAGATTATTTTCCGGTCGGGGCCGACCGGCGGGCCCACTTGGCCGCCAAGGCCGGATCGGCCAACATCTTCACCAGGATGCCGCCGACCACGGGCCGGGCCTGAAATCCGGCCTTGCGGCCGGTGTTGGTCCAGTACCAGTCCGTCAAAGGCACCCGGTCGGTTGTGGCGTTCATCCAGGCGTAGACAGGATCCATGAAGGCGGCGAATTCTTCGGCCGTCCCGGCCAAGGTCGCCGTCCAGAGAAGCCAGTCGATCTTGGTGTATTCCTTGCGGTTGTCGAGCGGCAAACCGAAGGGCGCCTGGACCTTGCGGTAATAAGCCAGCTCGCGGCGGGCCACTTCGGGCGGGAAGAGGTTGTAGCCGAGGAGCTTGTCCCAGACCAGATTGTATTTCTGACTCCAGGTACCGGGCTTGTCGAAGGCCAGCCGGTAGTGGTCGCCGTCGTCCGCCATCTTGACCCAGCGGGCGGCGAAATCGGAGGCCAGCGACTTGTAAGCCGCGGCCTCGGTCTTCTTCCCGGTCTTCTCGCACAAATCGGCATAGGCGCGAAGCGCCAGAATCGCCTTGAGCGACAGGTTGGCATTGTGGGCCAGGTGGCCGGCGAAGTCGTCCGTGCAGAGCTGGTTTTCCGGATCGAGCCCCTTGGCCTTCAGGTATTCGGCCCAAGTCTTAATCTGGTCCCAATAGCGGAGGGCATAGGCGGGCGTCCCTTCGGCCCGGGCCAGGGCCGCGGCCATGAGGATCATGTTGCCGCTCTCCTCGACCGGCATCTGATCCTCCTCGGTCTTGGCTCCCCCGCCGTAGACCTGGCCGTTGGCCAGCGGATAGGTGCCCAGGTCGTGCGGGGCGAACGGAAATTTCCATTCGCCGAGCCGGCCGTATTCGAAGACCGGCGTCAGCAAGGCCCGCATCAGGGCCGGGCTGAAGAGCAGGTACATCGGGGCCTCGGGATAAATGACGTCGACCGTCGAGATGCAGCCGTTGCTGAAATTCTCCTTGGGGAAGAAGAGAGGCGTGCCGTCGATGTCCGCGGCCAGCTTGTGGGCCGCCAGCGATTGACGATAGGCCAAGGCCGAGAGCAGGGCGTACTTGGCCCCCCCCGCCGCAGTGAGATCGGCCATGACCTCGGCGTCGAAGCGGCGGCACCGCTCGGTCAGTCCGGCGTAATCGCGGCTGGCGGCCTCCAGCAGATCCGCAGCGTCCCAGCCCCCTCGCCGCCAGTACGGCCGCAGCTTGCGGAAGAAGTATTCGATCGAAAACCGGTCGTCATAGGCCAGGATGACCCGGCGGGCGACCGGCTCGGCGCCGACGGGCCCCAGATCGAAGGCGGCGGCGGCCACGGGATAGCCGTCATCGACCGGGCGCGGCATGTCCGTCTCGTCCCGGGCCGGCAGGCGTCCGTCGGCCAGGAACGAGTCCCGGGCCGGCTGGGCCAGGGCGAGGCAGGTTCGGGCGCCCTGGCCGTCCGGGACACCGAGATAGAAGAAGCCCCAATCGATGCGCACGTCGTCACCCTTACGGGCCAGGACGGGCTGGTCTCGGGTGCCCATCGCCAGCGCCTCCAAGCCGTTCAGCCGCAGACGAGACCAGACGACACTCTGCCCCGCGTCGTTGACCGCGATTTCGCTCGAGGAGTCGACATAAGCCGCCACCTCATGAGGGCGTCCGTCCGTCGACCGGACCGCCAGGGTCAGATAGCTCGCGGGCCGAGAAAGAACGTCGAGATCCTCGGCCAGAAGCGGCGAGAGGAACGAGGCGGTCAGCTCGACGCCGGCGTCGCGGAAGGTGTAGACGGTCCGGGTCGGGAAGATCTCCAGCGATGCCTGGGCCAGAGCAGGCACGCGCCGCGGGTACGGGCCCATGATCCGATACGGCTTGCCGTCGATGCGAACGAGGCCGGACAGGGCGTGGGCCCGGCCGGTCCAATGCTTGGGCCAGTCGTCGGTCAGGCGGTCGGCCGTCGACCAGATGCTGAAGTACGGGTCGTGGGTGATGAGAGGGACGGCGGGCGGGCGGAACGAGTCGGCCGCGGCGGCGAGGCCGACGCAGGCCGCCAGTGCGACGATCAGGGACCCGGCAAAGGCGAGAGGACGGGGCATGGGCACCTCCGGTAAAAATCAGCGTCCGAAGACGAGAGAAGCCAGCTTGAAGAGGATCGCCCCCATCGCGGCAGCGGCCGGGATCGTCAGGACCCAGGCCCAGACGATTTTGAACGTGACCTGCCACTTGACGGCCGCCGCGTTCTTGGCCGCGCCGACGCCGGCCACGGCCCCGGTGATGACGTGGGTCGTCGAAACGGGGACGCCCAGGTGAGTGGCGGTGAAGATCGAAACCGCGCTGGCCGTCTCGGCGCAGAAGCCGTCGATCGGCCGCAGCTTGACGATCTTCTGACCCATCGTCTTGACGATCCGCCAGCCGCCCGACAACGTCCCCATGGCGATGGCGGCATGGCACGAGAGGACGATCCAGAGCGGGATATGGAATTCCTTCATGTGGCCCGAAGAGTAGATCAGACTGGCGATGATGCCCATGGTTTTTTGGGCGTCGTTGCCGCCGTGGCCCAAGCTGTAGAGGGCAGCCGAGACGAACTGCAGCCGTTTGGACCAGACGTTGACCACGGCCAGGGGCTGGCGGTGGAAGAACCAAGTCATCGCGATCTCGAGAATGATCCCCAAAATCATGCCGATCAGGGGGGCCAGAAAGATGAAGATGACGATTTTGATCCAGCCCGAGAGGATGACGACGCCGAAGCCGGCCTTGGCTACGGCCGCGCCCATATAGCCGCCCATTAGCGAGTGGGAGGAGCTGGAGGGCAGGCCCCACCACCAGGTCAGGAGGTTCCATGCGATCGCGCCCAAGAGTCCGGCCAAAATGACCACGGGAGTGACCACGGTGATGTCGATCAAGCCCTTGCCGATCGTCTTGGCCACGGCCGTCCCGAAGATCAAGAAGGCAACGAAATTGAAAAAGGCGGCCCAGATGACGGCCTGCTTCGGGGAGAGCACGCGGGTCGAGACGATCGTGGCCACGGAGTTGGCCGCATCGTGCATGCCGTTGGTGAAATCGAAGGCCAGGGCAACGGCGATGATGAAGGCGATGAACCCGAAGCTCCAGGCCATGTCTAGCTGCCCTTGACGACGATCCCCTCGACGGTGTTGCTCATGTTCTGGTAGACATCCATGATGTGCTCGAGCGTATTCAGAATGTCCTTCCACTTGATGACCGCGATGGGATCCTTCTCCTCCTGGAAAAGGGCCCGGATGGATCGCTGGTAGACCAGGTCGCCCTCGTCCTCCAGGTCGTGCAGCTCCCGGATCAGCTTCCACATCGACTCGGTGTACTTCTGCTGGTGGAAGATCTCGGCCACCAGCTTATTGAGGGCGATGGTGGCCCGGCCGATGAGCAGGGAGAATTCGTCGACAAAGGGCTTCTTGACGCTGACGTCGTACAGGTAGATGTTGTGGACGGTGTTCTCGATCAGGTCGATGATGTCGTCGAATTCGTGGATCAGCTGGTAGATGTCTTCGCGGTCGAACGGGGTGATGAAGCTCTTGTTGATCAGGCCGATGATCGCGTGGGCGATCTCGTCGGCCTTGTGCTCGATGGACTTGGTCTTCCGCCAGTAGGCTTCGAAGTCGCGGAATTCGCGGGTGAAGTCCTGGAAGACGGCCGTGAGGTCGGTCAGGGCGCCCGACATCTTCTGGAAGTTTTCGGAGAACGCCGGTTCTTTGGGAAGCAGGAATTTCATGGCAGCCTCGAAGGATGGATTCTATTCATTCGGCTGCGGGAATGCAAGCCGCCCCCCGGGTCCGGACCGGCCCGGTCCGCCCGCCCTTGACAAGACCATTTCCGACAATTACTATAGGAATTGGCTGGGAGGGCCTCTCCCGGCCGAAGGAGCGTTGGCCATGCATCGATTCAAAGCCGCGATCATCGTCCTAGCCCTGTCCGTCCTCGGCCTGACCGTTCCCGCCGCCGCCCAGGGCGGACGATTCTCGATCCGTTTGTACGGCGCCCCCTCCCTTCTTTCGGGAGGCGACGTCAACGACGGCCAGCAGGGCATGTCCGATTATTGGAGCCGGTTGGCGGATATGGCCGGCTACTCGGTCACAGGGGCGTTCGGTCCGGCCCGCTTCGGTCTGGAGTTCGGCGGCGACATCGTGTTTCAGATCAGCCCGAACCTGGGGATCGGGCTGGGCGCCGGATATATTAACGCCGCGCGCGAGAGCTCAATTGAGTTCAGACAAGGTTCGGAGACGCTGCCCGAGACCGTCAAGCCCGCCTATGGCTCGGTGCCGATCCGACTGGGCCTTTTCTACACCATCCCGGTCTCCTCTAAAATGAGTGTGGTTCTCAGCGGCGGGCCGGAGCTGCATCTGGCCCGGGCCTCGACGCTCTGGACGCTGACCGAAGGATCCGACACCATCCGCCAGGAAAACACCGTCAAGGGCACGGGCCTGGGTTTCCAGGCCGCGGCCGCATTCGAGTTCAGGCTGTCCCCTTCGATCGGATTGTTGCTGGAGATCGCCGGCCGCTACGCCAAGTTCGGCGGACTGACCGGCACGTTCTCTTCCAGCGACAATTCCAACTCCTTCGAGACGACGGGGACGTTCTACGCGGTCGAAATCCCGGGAGTCGGTAGCGAGCGCTTCCTGGTCGTCATGGTATCCGAAGCGACGCCGACCGGCTACTTGAGCGTGCGGGAGGCCAAGCTCGATCTCACGGGCGGCTCGCTGCGCTTCGGCCTCGTCATCCATATCTGAGGCCCAAGCCGCGGGGCCGACTCAGCCGGCCCGGAATTCCTGAACCCGTTCGGTGACCCGGGCCAGGCGATCGGGGATGACCTCGACCCCGAGGCCCGGCCCGGTCGGGACGGCCAGGGTCGAACCCGGCCCCAGCACGAACTCCGGCTCCACGATATCCTGCTTGTAATAGCGGCGGCTGGCCGAGATGTCGCCCGGCAGGGTGAAGTTCGGCAGCGAGGCCAAGGCCACGTTTCCGGCCCGGCCGATCCCCGATTCCAGCATGCCCCCATGCCAGACCGGGATGCCCCGTCCGGCACAGAAATCGTGGATGGCCGTCGACTCCAGGAACCCCCCCACCCGGCCCGGCTTGATGTTGATGACGCCGCAGCTCTTCCATTCGATGGCGGCCCGGGCGTCATCCAGACTGTGGATGCTCTCGTCCAGGCAGATCGGCGTGCGCAGCCGGCTCTGCAGCTTGGCGTGGTCGTAAATGTCTTCGTAGCCGAGCGGCTGTTCGATCAGAAGCAGGCCCTCACCGTCCATGGCCTCGAAGACCGGGGCGTCCTCGAGCCGGTAGGCGGAGTTGGCGTCGACTTGGAGCGGGACGCCGCCGAACGCGGCCCGCAAGGCCTTGACCAGCGCGACATCCCGGCCCGGGGAGATCTTGATCTTGATCCGGCCGTAGCCTTCCTCAAGATAGGCCCCGACCATGCGGATCAAGGCCTCCGGGTCGGCTTGCAGGCCGACGCTGACGCCGACCGGGACGCGGTCGCGCGCGCCGCCCATCATCCGGGCCAGGGACAAGCCGCGGGCTTTGGCCAAAGCATCCCAGAGGGCCGCCTCGAGCCCGGCCTTGGCCATGCGATGGCCGCGAAAGCGGGACCAGAGAGCGGTCGCGGCGGCGGGCCGATCCAAGGTCCGGCCCAAAACGGCCGGGATCAGGAAATCCCGCAAGATCGGCCAAGCCGTGCCGACGGTTTCGGACGAATATAGGGGCGCGTCCGCAACCGCACACTCGCCCCAGCCGGTCAGCCCCTCGCCGTCCACCCGGATGATGATGTGCTCCTCATGGCGCTCGACTCCCATCGAGGTCTCGAAGGACGACACCAGCTCCATCTTGGTGTGCCGGATCTCGATCCGTTCGACGCGCATGATCGCCTCCAGCCGGAAATAACCGGGTCAGTCGAAGACCGGCGCCTCGGTCTCGACGAACTTCTTCTCCCACTTGGCCACCACGACCGAGGCCAGGCAGTTGCCGATGACGTTGACGGTCGTCCGGACCATGTCCACGAGCTCGTCGATCCCGAGCAGGATGGCCACCCCTTCCAGGGGCAGGCCGAACGAGGCCAGCGTGCCGGCTAGGATGACCAGGGAGGCCCGCGGCACGCCGGCCACCCCCTTGCTGGTCAGCATCAGGGTGAAGACCATGATCAGCTGCCGGCCGAACCCGAGATGGATGCCGGCGGCCTGGGCCACGAAGACCGAGGCCAGGGAAAGATAGAGCGAAGTCCCATCAAGGTTGAAGGAATACCCGGTCGGCAGGATAAAGGAAACGACTTCCCTGGGGACGCCCATGGCCTCCATGTTCTGAAGCGCCTTGGGCAAGGCCGCTTCCGAGCTCGTCGTCGAGAAGGCGATCATGGCCGGCTCCTTGACGGCCCGGATAAAGAGCCGGAGGGGAACCTTGAAGATCAGGATGATCGCGCCGAAGACTAAGACGACAAAGGTGATTGCGCAAGCATAGAAGGTCAGGATCAGGAGCCCGAGGTTGACGAGCACGCCCAGGCCCTTGCTCCCGACGGCCACGGCAATGGCCGCGCCAACGCCGATCGGGGCGAAGCGCATGACGATGCCGGTAAACTTGAACATCGTCTCGGCGACGCTGTCGAGGACGTCCAAAAGGACTTTCTTTTTATGGTGGGCCAGGCTCAAGCCCGCGGCGAAAATAAGGCTGAAAATGACGACCTGAAGAATGTCGCCCTCGGCCGCCGCCTGGAAAAAGCTCTGGGGGAAGATATGGACCAGGACTTCAGCAAAGGTTTGGGGCTTGGCCGCGATGCCGGCCAGGTCGCCGCCGGATACGAGCTGGACGCCGACGCCGGGCCGGATCAGGTTGACGAAGCCCAGACCCAAGAACAGGGCGATGGTGGTCACAATCTCGAAATAGAGCAGGGCCTTCAGCCCCATCCGGCCGACGGATTTGAGATCGCTATGCCCGGCGATGCCCACAACGACGGTGGAGAAGATGAGCGGAGCGATGATCGACTTGATGAGCCGGATGAAGATCATGGACAGCGGCCGGAGCTTGACGCCGATGTCGGGGAAGACGGCCCCAACGGCCAAGCCGAGGGCCATGCCGATGAAGATATAAAGGGTCAGGCGTTTCTTCTTGGCGGCCATGCGCTGCGCCTCTCGATTGGGGTTGCGACGGAGGGCACTATAGCGGACGGGCGGGCGAAATGCAAACCACCGAAAAGAGGCTTGCCTGCAAAGTCCGACGGCCTTATGATATTCCGGCCGATCATGAGCAAAGCCGCACGAGCGCCCTTGGCCGCTTCCGACCGGGAAAAGCGGGCCGCCGCCCTGAATTCCGTCATCGCCGCCGTCTTCCTGACCGGGATGAAGATTGCCGTCGGCCTCCTGACGGGCTCTCTGGGCATCCTGGCGGAGGCCGCCCACTCCGGCCTCGACCTAGTCGCCGCGGCCATGACCCTGATCGCCGTCACGGTCTCCAGCCGCCCAGCCGACTCCAACCACCCTTACGGCCACGGCAAGGTCGAAAACCTCTCGGCCCTGCTGGAGACGGCCCTTCTCCTTCTGACCTGCGTCTGGATCATCTATGAGGCCGTCCGGCGGCTCTTCTTCCAGGAGGTCCACGTCGAGGCTTCGGCCTGGGCCTTTCTAGTCATGGCCATCTCGATCCTCATCGACTTGACCCGCTCCCGGATGTTGAAGCGGGCGGCCGACAAGCACCACAGCCAAGCCCTGGAAGCCGACGCTCTCCACTTCTCGACCGATGTCTGGTCGTCGTCCGTGGTCATCCTGGGCTTGGCCCTGGTCGGCGCATCCAAGGCCTTGGGTCTGCCCTGGCTGGCCAAGGCCGACGCCGTGGCCGCCCTCGGCGTCTCGGCCATCGTCGTCTTCGTCAGCTTCGAGCTGGGCAAGAAGACCATCACCGACCTTCTCGACGGGGTTCCCGCGACTCTGCGGGAGGAGGTGATCCAGGCCGCCCACGTCCCCGGGGTCTTGGACGTGGAACAGGCCCGTATCCGCCGGGCCGGGCCCGAGCTCTTCGTGGACGTGGTGGTCTTCGTCAACCGGCATGAGGCCTTCGAACACGCCCACGAGATCTCCAACCAGGCCAAAGCGGCCATCCGCAGGGCCCTCGGCCAGCCGGGCGCGGACATCATCGTGCACGTCGCCCCCAGCCGGGAGGGGGGCGAGGACTTGGTGGGCCTGGTCCGCTCGCTGGCCGCCCGCCGCCACATGGACGCCCACGACATCCTCTTCCACGAGGAGGAGGGGCACCTGGCGGTCGACCTTCACCTCGAGATCCGGGACGCCGAACGAGTCGGGGACGCCCACGAACAGGCCAGCCAGTTCGAGGCCGATCTGCGCGAAGCCTCGCCGGGGTTGGAGCGGATCGTCACCCACCTCGAGCCCGTCCGGCCGCGGGCCGATACCGCAGCGGGGGCGGAAGCCGCCGAGGAGGAGCGGGTCCGGACGGTCATCGCCGATCTGGCGCCGCGGATGGGCCTGCGCTGCCGCCCCCATGATTTCGACATCCGGACCGCCGCGGACGGCGTCCGGGTCGCCTTCCACTGCACGGTGGACGCGGCCACGGGGCTCGAGGAAGCCCACCATTTCACCGAGCGCTTTGAGCTGGCCCTGCGCCGGCGCCTGCCCCGGCTGGGCCGAGTGGTCATTCACATAGAACCGCCCGAGCCCCCCGCGAATTGACCGCCGCTTTGCGGCTGTGCTATAAGCCTAGCTTCAAACCCGAACCCGCGAGGTAGCCATGGCCAACGCCCTTTTCCGCAAGAAACACCTGAACCAGCTCCTGTCGGACACGGAGACGGAGGGCCACAGGCTCCGCCGGGCGTTGACCGTCTGGGACTTGATCGCGCTCGGCGTCGGCTGCATCATCGGCGTCGGCGTCTTCGTCCTGCCGGGCGTCGAAGCGGCTAAACACGCCGGCCCCGGCATCATCCTGTCCTTCGCCATCGCCGGCCTGGCCTGCGCCTGCAGCGCCCTCTGCTACGCCGAGCTGGCGGCCATGATCCCCGTCGCCGGATCGGCCTACACCTACGGCTACGCGACGCTGGGCGAGCTCCCCGCCTGGATTATCGGCTGGGATCTCCTCCTCGAGTACATGGTCGCCGCCTGCCTGGTGGCGATCGGATGGTCGGCCTATCTGACCAACCTGGTCAATAACATCCTCCGCCCCTGGAAAATCGCCATGCCCGCGGCCTTGGTCAACGCGCCCTTCGAATGGAGCGACGCGCTCCATAAATTCGTCGCCACGGGCGCGGTCATCAACATTCCCGCCATCTTCATCGTCGCGCTGTTGACCATCCTCCTGGTCCGGGGCATCAAGGAAAGCTCGCGCATCAACATGATCATCGTCATCATCAAGCTGGCGGTAATCGTGTTCTTCATCGTCCTGGCCGTCTGGCACGTCAAGCCCGGCTTGTGGCACCCCTTCATGCCCTTCGGGTTCGGCGGGGTGATGACGGCGGCGGCCATCGTCTTCCTGGCCTTTGTCGGTTTCGACGCCGTCTCGACGGCAGCCGAGGAGGCCAAGAATCCTCAGCGGGACATGCCCATCGCCATCATGAGCTCGCTGGCCGTCGCTACGGTTCTCTATATGGCGGTCTCCGCCATCATGACCGGGATCGTCCCCTACCAGCAGTTGGGCGTACCCGACCCGGTGGCCCTCGTCCTCAACCAGCTCAAGATGCCCTGGGCTTCGGCCATCGTCAGCGTCGGAGCCCTAGCCGGGATCACCAGCGTCCTGCTTGTCCTCATCCTGGCCCAGCCGCGCATTCTCTTCGCCATGTCCCGCGACGGCCTTCTTCCGCCGGGCTTGTCGAAAGTCCACCGGCGCTTCAAGACGCCGCACCGGACAACCATCCTGACCGGGCTGATCGTCGCCGTCGCCTCGGCCCTCATGCCGATCGGAGTCGTGGCCCAATTATGCTCCATCGGCACCCTGTTCGCCTTCATCATCGTCTGTTCCGGGGTCATCGTCCTGCGCTACACCCGGCCCGACATCGTCCGGCCCTTCCGCACCCCCGTCTTTCCCTTCCTGCCGGCCTTGGGAGTGCTGCTGTGCGGCTACCTGATGGCCAACCTTCCCAGGACGGCCTGGGAGCGGTTCCTGGTCTGGCTGATCATCGGGCTGACCATTTACGTCTTCTACGGCCGTCGCAAGAGCGTGCTCAACGTGCCGGAAGCGTCCGGCCCCCAAGCCTGATCCGGTCTTCTGATTCCGGCCTGCCGTCAGCGACCCTCGATCGCGCGCAGGAAGGCGTCCAGCTCCTCGACCAGGATGCGGGACAGGACCGGGGGGACGGCGGCCACGTCCTTGCGGCCGATCGGCTCGCGGCGATCGAAGCGGCGCGTGGCCAGGATGGCCCCCGTCTTGGCCTCGACCATTTCCAGTTCCATCGCCAGCCTGGCCGACCAGGACGTCACCGAATCGATCTCTTCGATCGCGTGGATGGCCGTACGCAGGATCCAGTCGGGCTCGCCCCGTGTCGCATCCGGCAGGATCCGGCGGAAAGTCTTCTTTTCGGCGAAATAATGCTCCAGGGTATCGCGGACCATCCGGGCGGGCTTCTCGGCCCAAAAGCTGTATGCGTAATAGTTGATCTCGAACGGCGTGACCCGGTAAATGATCCGGAAGTCGTCATAAAGCTCGTCGACGACGATGCGGTCGATGAACAGGGCCTTGTCGAAGACCGGTGGCGGGGCGCCCGCCGCTTCCAGGTGAAGCTGAAGGTAGGTCTTGTCGGGCGAGGCCGAGAAGCAAGCCCAGAGGCTCGCGGTCAGGAACATCAGGAGGACGGTTTTTTTCATCACTTCTTCCCCTTGCGGTTGCGCAGGAACATGGTCGGATCCTCCATCAGATCGCGTGACAGCTTGGACAGGTTGTCGACCGCCGCGCTCATGCTCTCCACGGTGGACTTCAAGTCGACTTGCTGGACGATGATGATGTTCTCGATCTTCTTCAGGCTGGAGGAGGCGACCTCGATGAAGCTCTCCAGGTTGCGCAGGACCTTGCCCATCTCCTCGTCCGAGAATCGCTTGGTCAGGTTGCCCAGGGCGTCCCCCGCGTTGGCGTCGAGCTTGGAGGTCAGGCCGCTCAGATCGCCCGTGATCTTGCGAAGGTTCTCGGTCACGGCGCCGAAGTCATTGGCCGCCTTCTCGATGTTGGTGATGGCGTTGGCCAGGTTTTCCCGCTTGGCCTCCAGGACGCCGGAGATGATGGCCGCGCTTTTTTCGGTGTTCTCCAGGAAGGCCGAGATCCGGGTCTGATTCTCCGGCCCCAGCAAATTGTTGATCCGCCGGACAGCCGTGTCGATATTGGTCACGATGTCCTCGGCCCTCTCGCTTAAGCCGCGGGCGGTCAGGATCTCGCCTCCGGGCGGCAGCCGCTGGGAGCCGTTGCTGCCGCCAGCCAGCTCGATGAACTTGGATCCGGTGATGCCGCCGAAGGCCAAGGTCGCGGTCATGTCCTTCTTGACCGGGAAGGCGCGGGAAAGCTCCAGCCGGACCCGGATCGAGGCCAGGTCGTCGGGATGGACGCTGATGTCGGACACCTTGCCTACCTCCACCCCCTGGTACTTGACGGGCGAGCTCGAGACCAATCCGTTGACCGACGTCCCGGTGAAGTTGATGACGTAGCGAAGGCCGCGGGACTTGAGCATGGGGACGACAAGAAGGGCCAGGAAGAGGATGAACAGGGCCAGTGAAGCCAGGCTGAAGACCGTCAGCCTCGTCTTCTGCTCTTTGCTGATCATGACGCCGCCTTTCTCAGGAAAAAGGCCTGAAGATAGGAATCGGGCGAAGCTGTCGCGTCGCTATATTCGCCGTTGAAATGAAGACGTCCATCGCGGATGACCAGGATCCGGTCGGCGATGCGGGCGATCGAGCGAAGCTCGTGGGTGACTACGACGAAGGTCACGCCGTGGGCGGTGCGGAGATCGTTCAGGAGGGCGTCCAATCCGGATGAGGTGATCGGGTCGAGTCCGGCCGAAGGCTCATCGCAAAAGACCAGGTCGGGCTCGAGAACCATAGCCCGGGCCAGAGCGGCCCGCTTGCGCATCCCGCCCGACAGCTCGAAGGGGTACTTGGCCCCGTGGCCGTCCAGCCCGACTCGGCTGAGCATGGCGTTCACCCGCTCGGCCTCTTTTTCCCGCGCCCAGTCCCGATGATGCATCCGGATGGGCAGGGCGATGTTCTCGTAAAGGGTCAGCGAGTTGAGCAGAGCGCTGTTCTGGTACAGGACACCGATCCTCCGGTAGAAGCGGCGAAGTTCCCGGTCGGAGCCAAAGTCAATCCGTTCGCCGGACAGGAGGACCTCGCCCCGCAACGGCGGCAGCAGCCCGATCAGGGTTTTAAGTAGAGTGGACTTGCCCGACCCGCTTTCGCCGACGATGACGGTGATCCGGCCGACGGGGACGGTGAAGCTCAGTCCACGCACGATGGTTTCGGCCCCGTAGCCGACATCGAGATCGCGGACCTGTATGATATCCATGCGCTGCCTAATACAGAACAAAGGCAAAGACGCAGTCCAGCCCGATGATCAGGGCGATGGACAGGACGACCGATTCCGTGGTCGCCTTGCCCACGCCCTCGGCCCCGCGCTCGAGGGTGAAGGCCTTGAACCCGGCCGCGATGACCACGGCCCAGCCGAAGACGAGCGTTTTTCCCAGTCCGGTCAGAAAATCGCGCAGGGTGACGACCGTCAGGATTTCGCGCAGAAAGGCGGTGATCGGGATGCCCAGGGTCGTCCGGGCCACGAAGGCGCCGCCGGCGATGCCGACGAAATCGGCCAGGGCGACCAGGAGGGGCACGGCCAGGGTAATGGCGATGAGTCGGGGCACCATCAGGAACCGGACCGGCGCCACCCCCATGGTGGTCAGGGCGTCGATCTCGTCCATGAGGCTCATGGTCCCGATCTCGGCCGTGATCGAGGCCCCGATCTTGCCGGCCAGCATGATGCCGGCCATCAGCGGGACCAGCTCCTTGATCATGGCGATCCCGACCAGGTCGGCCAGGTAGATGTCGGCCCCGAACATTTTGAGCTGGGCGGCCGAGGTCATGGAGATGGTGATGCCGATCAGGAAGGTGATCAGGCAGACGATGGGCGCCGACCGGTAGCCCATGGCGTACAGCTGATGGACGACTTCGCCCGGCAGAACCCCGCGCCGACGACGCAGGTAGGAGAAGGTGTGGTAGATCTCGTCGGCGAGAAGGGACGCGAACGTTTTGATCTGATCGACCGGATGCATGACAAAACCCTCTTCGTATTTATTATACAAGATATTCCGAGGAACAGATAGAGCGCCCGGCCGGCGCCCGTCGGGGATCGGATTGACCCCTCCCCCCCGCTCTGCTACAGTGGAAATCCGCACGGAGGCTGTTCATGAAAAGAAAGATCGTCTTCGCTCTCCTGCTGACGACCGCCCTGGCGGCGGCCGCGACGGCCGCCTTCCGCAAGC
This sequence comes from Candidatus Aminicenantes bacterium, assembly GCA_026393855.1. Taxonomy (NCBI): domain Bacteria; phylum Candidatus Aminicenantota; species Candidatus Aminicenantota bacterium. The sequence goes on along the minus strand of JAPKZJ010000070.1, from coordinate 4,150 downwards.
AGGACGTCAAGGTCTTCAGCCTGGACAACGGGCTCAAGGTCCTCCTGGTCGAGGACCACGCCATCCCCAATGTCGCCCTTTACACCTACTTCCGGGTCGGCTCGCGCAACGAGCGGCCGGGGCTGACGGGCGTTTCCCACTTCATCGAGCACATGATGTTCAACGGCTCGCCCAAGTTCGGCCCGGGAGAGTTCGACCGCCGGATGGAGTTCGCCGGCGGCGCCAACAACGCTTTCACCGGCAACGACATGACCGGCTACACCGACTGGTTCCCGGCCGCCGCCCTGGAATCGATGATGGCCATGGAGGCCGACCGGATGCAGGACGCGTCCTTCGACCCGCAAGTCCTCGAGTCCGAGCGCGGGGTCGTCGCCTCGGAGCGCCGCAACGGCGAGAACAGCAACGAGTCCATCCTGAGCGAGAACGTCCAAGCCACGGCCATCATGGCCCACCCTTATCATTGGGACGTCATCGGCTGGATGAGCGACATCCTGGGCTGGAAACGGGGCGAGATTCTGGGCTATTACCACACGTACTATGCCCCCAACAACGCGATCCTGATCCTGGTCGGCGACTTCGACCCGGCCAAGGCCTCCGACCTCATCCATCGCTACTACGGGCCGATTCCCAAGGGCACGCCCCCGCCGGCGGTGACCACCGTCGAGCCGCCCCAGATGGGGCCCAAGCGGGTTCTGATCCGCAAGGAGGCCCAGGCGCCCTCGTTCCAAGCGGTTTGGCACGCGCCCGCGGCTTCCGACCCCGACTATCTACCCTTGGCCCTCCTGGAGAACGCCCTCCTCGGCAGCACCAGCAGCCGGCTCTACAAGAGGCTGGTCCGCGAGGAACAGCTCGCCCTCGGCGTCGGCGGCGGTGTGTCCGAGACGATCGATCCGATGCTCTTCACGATCGACGTCCGGCCGCGGCCCGGTGCCGATCTGGCCCGGATCGAGGCCGTCATCGAGGAGGAGCTGGGCAAGATCAAGACGAACGGGATCACCGAGGCCGAGCTCCAGAAGTCCCTGAACATGATTCGCAGCCAATACTATTTCGGGCTGCAGTCGATCAACGGCAAGGCCGGCGCCCTAGGCCAGGCCGAGATACTCTACGGCAGCTACGAGAAAGCCTTCAACCGGATGGACGACTTCGGTGCCGTCAAGAGAGAGCGGATCGCGGAGGCCGCCCGCAAGGTCTTCAACGAGAACAACAAGACGGTCGGGACGCTCGTCCCGACGGGAGGTGAGAAGTGAAGACCCGGACGATCGCCGTCCTCATCCTGCTGGCCCTGGCTATGGCCCTGCCCGCCTCGGCCGCTTTCAAGCTGCCCGTTCCGGAAAAATTCGTCCTCAAGAACGGGATCACCGTCTATTTCCTGCGGACAACCGAAACCCCGATCGTGAGCTTCCGGCTCATGCTCCGCGGCGCCGGTTCGGCCCAGGAGCCGGCCGCCCTGGAGGGCATCGCCAGCCTCACGGCGGAGCTCCTGCAGAAGGGCGCCGGATCGCTCGACGCCGACGCGGTGGCCGAGGCGGTCGACTTCATGGGAGCGCGCCTGGCCATCGGCTCGAGCGAGGAGATGGTCACGGTCTCGGCCGACAGCTTGAGCGAACACTTCGCCAAGCTCCTGCGCATCGCCGCCGACTGTATTGCCATCCCCTCCTTCAAGGAGGACGAGTTCCAGAAGGCCGTCAAGACCCGGCGCGACGGGCTGAAATCGGTTAAGGATTCGCCCGGCGCCGCGGTCCGTTATTACTTCACCAAAGCCTATTATGGAACCCACCCCCTGGGCCACCTGGGCAACGGCTCCGAGGAGTCGCTGGCCAAGATGACCCCGGCCGACGTCAAGGCCTATCACCAATCCTACTACGGCCCGGCCAAAGCCGTGGCCGCCGTCGTGGGCGACATCGACAAGGCCGCCCTGACGACCCTGCTCAACGCTACATTCGGCAAGTGGAAGGGGGCGGCCAAGGTCCCGGCCGTCACTCTGCCCCCACTGCCCAAACCGCAAGGCATCAAGCTCTTACTCGTCGACAAGCCGGATGCCAACCAGGCCTACTGGATTCTGGGCGCTCCCGGCTACGCCCTGGGCGATCCCCAAACACCCGCCGCCGCCGTCATGAACACCCTCTTCGGCGGCCGCTTCACCTCGTGGCTCTCGACCGAGCTGCGGATCAAGCGTGGCCTGACCTACGGCGCTTCCAGCTCGTTCGCGGTGTTCAGCTCGGGGGGCACCTTCACCGCCTCTTCCTATACCAAGAACGACAAGATCGGCGAGATGCTTCAGATCGCCTTCGACTTGCTCAAGAAGGCCCGCACCGAGGGCTTCTCGGCCGAGGAGGTGGAGAGCTCGCGCAACTACATCCAGGGCCAGTTCCCGCCGACCCTCGAGACCAACGCCAGCAAGGCCGGGGCTTACGCCCGCCTGGCTTTCTTCAGCCTGGGCTTCGACTACTACGACCGCTACCTGGCCGGCATCCAGAAGTCCGATCAAGCGGCCGTCAAGGCCGCCGCGGCCCGGCTGCTGCCGTCCGACGGCTACGTCCTGGTCGTGGTCGGGAAGAGCGCCGAGATCAAGGCTCAGCTGGCCAAGTTCGGGACTTGGACCGAGAAGAAGATCAGCGACCCCGGTTTTTAAGCGATTTTCCGCCGCGCGGGGGAGGCGATCGCCTCCCCCGCCAGCGTCTCCTCCCCCGCCCTCCGCATGACCGCGGCGGACCTATTTGAACCCCGATCCTCCTTTCCGCTATAGTAGTCGGCGAAGGAGGACCTCATGACACCGAAATCCCGACTCGTCATTCTCGTGTCGGCCGTCGCCGTCCTGGCACTGGCCGGCGGACCGGTCTTCAGCGGACCGCAGCAGGCCAAGCCGGCCGCGGCTATCTCCCCCGCCGTCTGCCCGACCTGCGGCGACGTCGATCCGCGGTTGGAAGCCTGCACCGTCGTCCTGGTCGGCCGCCTGGCCTCGATCGACGGCTCGGTCATGACCACCCACACCTGCGACTGCGGCAGCTGCGACTGGACCTTCCGCCGCATCCCCGCCGCCGACCATAAGCCCGGCGAAGTGCGCAAGATCTACCACATCGGCCAGTTCGACGCCATGAGCCCCGCCCTGGGCCTCAAGTGGGACCGGGTCGGGGACAGCTACACCGGGCTGGACCTCCCCCAGCCGGCCCACACCTACGGCTACATCCACGGCGACTTCGGCTACATGAACGACAAGCAGGTCTCGATCGGCGAATCGACGATCGGCGCCGTGGCCAAGATCGAGAACACGACCTCCGCCCCCAAGTTCGACATCACCATGTTGACGCTCGTCGCCATGGAGCGGGGCGGAACGGCCCGCGAAGCGATCCAGGTCATGGGTGCGCTGGCCGAAAAATACGGCTACGGATTCACCGACTCCGGCGAGATGCTGGCCGTGGCCGATCCCAAGGAAGTCTGGCTGTTCGAGATCATGCCGGCCGGCGCCCTTTGGACGCCTACGAGCGGCAAGCCCGGAGCGGTCTGGTGCGCCCAGCGGGTCCCTGACGACCACGTTTCGGTCTGCCCCAACGAATCGCGCATCGGCGAGATCGATCTGTCTAACAAGGACATGTTCATGGCCTCGCCCAACGTCATCTCCTTCGCCGTCGAGCAGAAGCTGTACGATCCCAAGAGCGGCAAGCCTTTCAATTGGAAGCGGGCCTATGACCCGACCGAGACGAGCGCCCTGGCCTCTGGCGGCTCGCGCGTCCGGCTGTGGCGGTTCTTCAACCTGGTCGCGCCCTCGCTCGGCCTCGGCCCCGAGACCCCCAACATGGACCTGCCCTTCTCGGCCAAGCCCGACAAGAAGCTCGGCCTCAAGGACGTCATCGCCATCGTCCGCGACCGTTGCGAGGGGACGATCTTCGATCCGGCCCGCGGCCTGCAGGGCGGCCCCTTCGGTAACCCCAACTTCCTGCCCTACGGCTTCACTCTGGACGGCAAGAAGTACAACACCTCCCGCATCATCAGCGTCAACCGGGCCGAGTACGTCACGATCACCCAGGCCCGGGCCGGCCTGCCGGACCCGATCGGCGGTCTCGTTTGGCTGGCTTGGGGCCACCAGGACACCTCCTGCTTCATGCCCCTCTACAACGCCATGACCGAGATCCCGCGCGGCTTCCAGATCGGC
>JAPKZJ010000069.1 GCA_026393855.1 Candidatus Aminicenantes bacterium | reverse complement strand
ACGGCCAGCCCGCCCTTGGATGTTTCCTTGTATTTGGAGGACAGGTCGCGACCCGTCTGCTTCATAGCCTCGATGACCTCGTCGAAGCTGATGCGGTGGCGGCCGTCCGAAAGCAGGGCGTAAGTCTGGTGGCTGAGGGCCCGCGAAGCGGCGAAGACGTTGCGCTCGATGCAGGGGATCTGGACCAGCCCGGCCACGGGATCGCAGGTCAGTCCGAGGTGATGCTCGATGCCCATTTCGGCCGCGTATTCGATCTGGTGGATCGTACCGCCGAAGAGCTGCGCGGCCGCCCCGCCGGCCATGGCGCAGGCGACGCCGATTTCGGCCTGACAGCCCAGCTCGGCTCCGGAAATCGAAGCGTTGCGTTTGACGATGGTCCCGATCAGGCCGGCTGCGGCCAAGGCCCGGATGATCTCCAGATCGGAGAAGCGGTATTCCTTGTGTAGATAATACAGCACCGCGGGCAGGACGCCTGCGGCGCCGCAGGTCGGGGCCGTGACGATTTGCCCCCCGGACGCGTTCTCTTCGGCTACGGCCAGGGCGTAAGAGAACAGCAGGGCGCTTCGCCGCATCGTCCCGCCGAAGGTTTTGGCTTTCATGGCGTAGGCATGGGCTTTGCGGGGAAGCTTAAGCACGCCGGGCAGGACCCCGTCGGCTTTGAGGCCGCGCTTGACGGCCGCCTGCATGACGGCCCAAACCTCGGCTAGAAAGACAGAGAGATCCGGGCCCTCAATAGCCTCGACGATTTCCCACATCTGGCGGCCGCTCTTGGCGCAATCGGCTAGGATATCGTCCATTCCGGCGAAGGGGTAGATATTGCCCGCGTCGGGAGGCGTCGCGTCGTCGATGATCTTCCCGCCGCCCACGCTGTATGCGGTCCAGGTCTGGATGATCGCACCCGAGGCGTCCAGGGCTTGGAAAGTCAGGGCGTTGGTATGGCGGGGAAGGACTTCGTTGGGCCGGTCTTCGATGTTCAAGGGGTGCCCGGCGAAGGCCTCCTCGAGAGCCTCATGGGTCAGATGGCCTTTTCCCGTGGCGGCCAAACTCCCATAGAGAATGATCCGGTAAGAGGCGGCATCCGGGACACGGCCTAAAAAGGCCTCGGCGGCCCGGCGCGGCCCCATAGTGTGGCTGGAGCTCGGGCCGTGCCCGATGCGGTACAGTTCGCGCAATGATTCCATTTGGGCTTTCCTGTGCTGCCTTTCTCGATGATCATAGCATAACCAAAGATGTTTCCTGGAAGTCGCCCCCTAGGGGGGATATTTCTCTCTTCTCAGAACCACCCGGCATTAAACAACCACTCTTTGGGGAGCGTATAATAGACGGGATGGGCGGCAAAAAACCGCCGGGGGAGAATCGAAATGTCCTTTCGCGCCTCTTGGCTGGAACGAAAAAGCAGTCGAAGGCGGGCCTTGACGGTGGTCTCCCTCTTTCTGGCCATTGCAGTCTCCGCGGGAAGAACCGAACTAACCGCGGAAGATCAGACACCTTCGTCGCGGTCGAACGACATACCCAGGCGGGTTGAAGCCGTCCAGGCCGCGGCCAAGCTCGGCCGAGCCGAAGCCATGCCCATACTCGATAAAGCCATGCGCGATGGGGACTGGGAAGTCCGCCAGGCGGCGGCTATCGCTCTCGGCCAAGTCGGAGGAGAGAAGGCTATCGATCTGCTGGCGGACGGCCTTTACGATTGGAGCCTCAACGTCGCCTCCTTGGCGGCCCGCTCCCTGGCCGATATGGATGATCCTCTTGTCGTCGAGAAAATGAGTCAATTGCTGGCGAAGGGGAATCATATCAAGCGGGCCAACGCCATCGCCGTCCTGGCGATGAGAAAGCAGCCGGGCGCCGCGGACCTCTTGCTCAGCCTCTTACAGGACTCGAATTCCGATGTTCGGGCCAATGCGGCCAAGGCCTTCTATCTGGTCAAGGACATTCGGGCTTTAGCCCCTTTAACGGCGGCGCTTTCCGATCGAGACAAGGGTGTGCGCGCGGGCGCCGCGCTGGCCTTGGGCGCTCTAGCCGCCCGCGAGGCCGTCGAGCCTTTGATAAAAAGCCTGGCTGACAGAAACGAGGTGGTTCGCGCGAACGCGGCCATCTCGCTTGGCTCTCTTGGCGATCCAAGGGCGGTCGATTCCCTCATCGCGACCTTGCGGGATCGTTATGCCCAGATTCGAACGAACGCCGCCGAAGCCCTCGGGGCGATCGGGGATGCGCGTTCCGCAACGGCTCTAGGCGAGATGATCCGCGACGAAAATCCCCGGGTCAGAATCCAAGTGGCCAAGGCCCTCGGGAAGATCGGGACGTCGCTAGCCTGGATTCCATTGTGCGACATGGTCCTGGATCCCGATATGCTGGTCCAGCTCGAGGCCGTGTTGGCCCTGGATCATGTCGCCGATGTCGATTGGCGGGTGATCGAGCCGCTTCTGCAAGCCATGAAATCGGGCTGGTATTCCCTTCGTTATGGCGCGTCACTCGTCCTGAAGAAGGTGACCGGGCAAGACTTCGGCGCCGACTACGAGCCTTGGTCCAGATGGTGGTTCTCAAACAAGGATAAATATCGATTTTACAGCCGCGGCTTCGCGGCGGGGAGGCGGGGAATGTCGAAAAATGATTTTTTGATGATGGGCCGTCGGGTCATAAGCATGTTAGTTGGTTTGATAACGGCTGCGGTTGGCTTGGCCGCGATGATTGAGCAGCGGCAGGATCCGCGGCCGATCGTGGTCCGGATGTTTTTGTTCCAAGGGGTTCCAGCCGAAGGCCAAACCGGGTTAAACGAGCCTTTCTCTTTCCCGGTCGCATCCCGACCGGAAACAACCGGGATTAAAACGCAAATCAAGGGTCCGGAGAACGCCGTCGCGGCTGCCGTGATCGAGACGCTCTTCGATGCCTATAAGCTGCAGGCGGTCGATCAGCTCTTCTTTCACGAAGCGCTCTGGAAGCTCAAGGAGCCGACCGACGATTGGGTCATCGGCAAGCAAACGTCTTATGCAATTCGGCTGACCCCTACCGCAAGCGCCGCCGGCGGGGCCGGTGTGCATGCCGTGATTTCGAAGGGCAAGACGAACTCGGAGACGATGCTCGCGGCAGCGACAGGAACGCTCATCAACAGCGATTTCGATCTCACCCTCGACGAGCCGATTCTGGCCGCCTGGCCGAATCCCGAGGGAGACTATTTCCTTCTCATTTGGGTTGCGGAGGGAATTCCCGGCAGCCAGAAGCTCGGTCCGGCGCCTGAGCCCATTTATTTTGTGACGCCGCCCAAAGCCCGCGATCAAGTCCGTCCGGCCTTTCCCGAGGAGCTGCGGCGCCGCAATTGGTCCGGCCGCATCGGCCTCAAACTGACCATCAATCCCAAGGGGGCCGTCACCCGGGTTGATATCGAAAAGCCTCTGTATGCCTATCTGAATTACTCCGCCATGCTGGCTTTCCGGCAATGGACCTTTGAGCCTGTTCTGATAAAGGGCAAGCCTGTGACGGCGGCCTTCAGGATGGAATATGAATTCAATCCCCGGCTCTATACCGACGACCAGGCCTGGGCCGTCGCTCCTCCGGCCGGGGCGGCCGCCGCCCCGCAAGGAGAGCTGGCCACGGTCCTAGACCAGGCCGCGGCCTACTGCGAGAAGCTGGCCGGGATCATCTCGGGCTATGTCTGCGAGGAGACGATCCAGGAGACCCATTACGACTTGATGAACAGCCGCCGCTGGACGGTGCTCGCCGTCGGCCCGGCCTCGAATATCCCGCAAGCCGAGGCGGAAGAAGCCGCACGCCTTTCGACCAAAGACTCCATCAACCAAGGCATTATCAGTGACGGCCGCATCGGCGACGGCCGGGAGGGCCGGATCACATTTAAGAGTGTTTTCCAGACGTTCGACCCCCAGCGTGACAAGCGCCTGAAATATCTTTGCGACTACCAGATCTTCAAAAAGTCGGGCGTCGTCGAAGAGCACCGGACCATCCTCAAGGAAAACGGACGCAAGCCTGACGATCCCAAGAAAGTCATGCAGGACCGGCGATACTCCGCCTTGGGATCGCTATTCGCCCCGCTCCGGGTTCTGTCCAAGGACCGCCAGCCCAAGTTCCTCTACTTCCTGGCGGGGGAGGAGAAGATCGCCGGACGCAAGGCCCTGATTATGATGATCACCCCGAGGTCGGGCGATCAGGACGGCATCCTCTCGGCCCAGGTCTGGCTGGACAAGGCGACCCGCCAAGTCCTGAAATGCGAGATCGAAGGCATCCCGCTCGACGGCCAGGAGGACATCCTCAACGAGTGCGCTTCGCTCAATGTCCGGCCGCAGTTCCTGACCGTGCACGAATACAAGTCCGAGAAGGACGGCGTGCTCTTCCCCTGGCGTTCCGATGTCGAGGCCGCCTACCCGGGAATCGATCCTCGCGGACCCAGCCCGCGCCTGAAGATCGCCATGGCCTACGACAAATACAAATTCTTCTCGGTCGCCACGGAGCACGAGGTCATCCGTTAGACGGCTCGGTGCGGCCTGCCGGGGGAGGGGAGATTGGGCCGCCCCTGGGAGGGGGCGGCCCGTGGAAGAAATGGGAATGAAATGGGGCTAAGGTAAATATGTCGGCTGCCCGTCTTTAATGACCAGGCGGCCGTTTTTGATCACATGCCGGACCGGGTTGACCCCGGGGTGATAAGCCAGGAAATAATAGTTCGGGATATCGCACAGGACGACGTCCATCTTCTTGCCGATCTCCAGGCTGCCGACCGACTCGTGGGCCCGGACGGCGAAGGCCCCGTTGGCCGTGGCCGCGACGATCGCTTCCTCGATGGTCAATCGGAGCAGGAAGACACCGAGCTGGAGGACGAAGACCATGTTCTCGGTCATCGAGCTGCCGGGGTTGAAATCGGACCCCAGCGCCACCGCCGCGCCGGCCTCGATGAGATGCCGGGCCGGGGCGCGCTTGTCCTGCATCAGAAAGAGATAGACGTTCGGCAGGAGGGTGGCCACGGTGTCGCTCGCGGCTAGGGCGGCGATGCCCGACTCGGTGATCGCGATCAGGTGGTCGGCCGAGGCCGCCCCGATCCGCGCGGCCAGCTCCGTGCCGCCCAGGGGGACGAACTCGTCGGCATGGATCTTGATCCCGAACCCGGCCCGTGCGGCCGCCTCAGCCAGCCGCGCTGTCTCTTCCAGGGTGAAGACGCCGTCCTCGCAGAATACGTCGAAGAAACGGGCCAGGCCTTTCGCGCGGACCGTGGGCAGGACTTCGTGAATAAGAAGGTCAATGTAAGCCTCCTTGCGTTCACGGAATTCGTCGGGCACTTCGTGGGCGCCCATGAAGGTCGGGATGACGTCGACGGGATGGCCTTTGGCGGCTTCGGCCAGGGCCTCGAGCTGCTTGATCTCGTCTTCGAGGTTCAGCCCGTAGCCGCTCTTGGCCTCGACCGTGGTCGTGCCGTGGCGGAGCATGCTGTCGAGCCGGAGGCGGCAGAGGCCGGCCAGATCGGCCTTGGAGATGGCCCTGGTCTGGCGGACGGTCGAACGGATGCCCATGCCCCGGGCGGCGAGCTGCTGGTAGGTCAAGCCCTGCACCCGCAGGGCGAATTCGTCCTCGCGGCTGCCCGCGAAAGGCAGGTGGGTGTGGGAATCCACGAACCCGGGCAGGCCGACCAGGCCCCGGGCATCTACGACGGCGGCGCCGGAAAGCACTTCAACTTCGCGCCGGAACGCCGCCTCGCTCCCGGCGAAAACGATCTGGCCCTCGCGGCCCGCCAGCCAGGCGTTTTCCAGCAGGCCGATTTCGCGCATGGCAGCGCCGCGCTTGGGCAGGGGACCGGGGCACGTCAGCAGCTGACGACACCCGGCGATAACGCTGTCGGCCTGGATCATGACGGGTACTTGCGGACCTGGCTGTGCTTCTGCCGAATGAAAGAGGGCTTCTCGAACTCTTCCCAGCCCTTGTCCCAGGCCGGAACGGAGGCTGTAGCGGAGGGCCGCGGCCGCGGATCATCGGGGAGCTCGAACGGCGTTTCTGCCCGAAACGCGGGCCGCTCCGGCCTGACCCGGTCCTGGACCCGGTCGAAGGGGAAGGGGGGTGTCTCGTTGCGGACGGGCACGGGCGGCGGCGTCTTGCGGTAATGGACGACGGCCCGGCCCTGGCCTTGGCCCTGATAGCGGGCCGCGAACTCTTCCAGGTCGTCCAAGGCCGCATCGGCCTGGTCGAACCCCGTGGCGATGACCGTGACCTTGACCTGGTCCTTCATGGACGGGTCGATGACGGTGCCGAAGATGATATTGGCCTCGGGGTGGGCCAGCTTGTGGACGAGCTGGCTGGCCTTGGAGACCTCGTGTAGGGTCAGGTCCTTGCCGCCGGTGATGTTGATCAGGACGCCGCGGGCGCCCTCGATTGAGGTGTCGATGAGCAGGGGCGAGCAGATGGCTTTATTGGCCGCTTCGGCGGCCCGATTTTCGCCGGCCGCGATGCCCATGCCCATATAGGCCATGCCCATGCCTTTCATGATGGACTTGACGTCGGCAAAGTCCAGGTTGATCAGGCCGGGTTTGGTGATCAGGTCGGAGACGCCCTGGACCGCCTGGCGCAGAATGTCGTCGGCGACCTTGAAGCCGTCTTCGACGTAGGTGCCCTGGGCCACGGCCTGCAGGAGCCGCTCGTTGGGGATGGCGATGACGGTGTCGACGGCGTTCTTCAGCTCGGCCAGCCCCTCGTGGGCCTGCTTGGCCCGGACCCGGCCCTCGAACTCGAAGGGCAGGGTGCAGATGGCGATGGCCAGGATGTCGAGCTCGGCGGCCAGGTTGGCGATGATCGGAGTGGCTCCGGTCCCGGTGCCGCCGCCCAGGCCTGCGGTCAGGAAGACCATGTCCGAGCCCTCCAGGATCTCGATCAGCTTCTCGGTGTCCTCCATGGCCGCCTGTTTGCCGGCCTCGGGCCGGCCGCCCGAGCCCAGCCCGCGCATGGTCTCGTGGCCGATCTGGATCCGGGTCGGGGCCTTGCTGCCGTTAAGGGCCTGCAGGTCGGTGTTGACGGCGATGAAATCCACGCCTTCGATCCCGGCCGCGATCATTCGGTTGAGGGCGTTGCCCCCGCCGCCGCCGATGCCGATGACCCGGATCTTGGCTCCGAAGCAGTCCTCGACGAGGTGGAACCTGAGCTTGCCCGGCGCTTCCGTTTTCATGAGCCCTCCTAATCTTCCCGAAAGATGTTCTTGAGCCAGCCGAAGGCGCTGCGCTTGCGGTCCTTGGCGCCGCCCGTTTCCTGGATATAATCCCGGCCGTAGAGCAGCAGCCCGACGGCCGTCGCATAATCCGGCGTCTTGACCCGGTCCATCAGCCCGCCCAGGCCGGATGGAATGCCCCGGCGCACGGGCAGGTCGAAGATCTCCTCGGCCACTTCCTCCAGCCCTTCCAGCAGGGCCGTGCCGCCCGTGAGAACCAGTCCCGAGTTGAGCGACTTCTCGTAGCCCATTCGCTTGATGTCGGTGTCGACCAGCCGGAAGATCTCCTCGGCCCGCGGCTGGATGATCTCGGCCAGGAGCTGGCGGGACAGAACCCGCGGCTTGCGGCCGCTGACCGAGGGGACTTCGACCGTCTCCTGATCTTCGCCCGGGGGAGCGACCACACAGCCGTAGCGCTTCTTGATCTTCTCGGCGTCGGGGATGGCCGTCCGCAGGCCGACGGCGATGTCGTTGGTGAAGTTGTCGCCGCCCAGCGGGATGACCGAGGTGTACCACAGGCTGTCCCGCTCGAAGATGGCCACTTCGGTCGTCCCGGCCCCGATGTCGATGACCCCGACCCCCAGCTCCTTCTCGTCGGAGGTCAGGACGGCGGCCGAGGTGGCGATCTGGTTGAGGACGATCTTCTCGATCTGGATGCCGGCCCGCTCCTCGACGCAGGTCCGCAGGTTCTGGACGAGCATGATGGCCCCGGTCACGATGTGGACGTTGACCTCGAGCTTGATGCCTTTCATGCTCAAGGGGTCCTTGATCCCGTCCTGCTCGTCGACGATGTACTCCTGCGGGATGACGTGGAGAATCTCCCGGTCGGGAGGGATATTGACGGCCTTGGACTGCTCGATGGCCCGGCGCATGTCGTCGGCCGAGATGACCCGGTTCTTGCCGGTCACGGCCACGACCCCGCGGCTGTTGAAGCTTTTGATGTGGGCGCCCGAGACGCCGATGAAGGCGGAGTTGATCTTGACGCCGGCCGTGAGCTCGGCCTCCGCCTTGGCCTTGCGGATGGCGTCCGAGGTGGCGTCGAGGTTGACGACAACCCCTTTGCGCAGGCCTTGGGAATCGGCCGTCCCGATGCCGACGACCTCGATCTTGCGGTCCTCGCCGACCGCCCCGATGAGGACGGTGACCTTCTTGGTCCCGATGTCGATGCCGACCACGTGTCCGTTCTTGGGCATTAATTCTTCTCCTTGGCGGCCGGGCCGCGGCCGTCCCGTCCCTCGGCCCCCCGGGGCTGCAGCACGACCCGGTCGGTCAGGCCGAGCAGGACCGATTCGAGGGGGCCGAACTCGCGCTCCCACTTCTCCCGCGACGCGAGGTATCCGGCCGTTCGGAGGCCGAACAGATCGTCTCCCAGCCGAACCCTAGTGTCCGAGCCGCGGAAGCGCAGGGTGACGTCGTCGGGAAAGGTGACGTCGATCGTATCGACGAGCGGCCGGTCTTCCGGCCGGAGGTTGTTCCAACAGACCAGGGCCCGCCGCAGCTTGGTCTCGCCGTCGTTCCGGAACTTGGCTTCGTCGGTGAAGAGCGGCAGGTCGGGATGGGCCTCCCGGTGGGACGGCTCGATGACGACGCCCGTCTCGTCCACCAGGACGACGATTTCTTTCTCGAGCAGGGCCGCGGCCGTACGGGGGACGATTTCGACCGCCAGGGCCGAGGGGAAGACCTTGCGAACGCGGGCGTCCTTGACCCAGGGCACGGTCCGGGCTTCGGCCCGGACGAGGGCCATGTCCAGAAGCAAGAGGTTGCCCCAGGCGCGTGAGCCCATCGCTTCCGCGGCCAGGGTGGCGACGCCGGGGTCGGCGCAGGAGGTTCGGATCTCCTTGACCTCCAGCCTGGGCCAGGTGATGACGAAGGCGTAGAGCTCGTAGGCGGCGAAAAAGAGGATGGCCGCGCCGACCAGGAGGGCCACGGCGTGCCGGATGCGGAGGATGAACGTCCGCCGGGGCTTCCGGACCGGGCCGCCGGCGCTGCCCCGCTGGAAGTGCGCGCCGTCGGAGAGGGCGGCGCTTCGGCTCACGCTCATGTCCGCTTCTCCAGCCGCTCCAGGAGCTCGGGGACGATCCGGTTGATGTTGCCGGCGCCCAGGACGATGACGATGTCGCCGGGGCGAAGAAGCGTTTCCAACGCGGCCGGGATGCGCCCCATCTCGGGCTCGAAATGGACGTCCTTGTGGCCGAAGCGGACGATCTCCTCAAAAAGGCCCTTGCCGCTGACGCCGGGGATGGGCGTCTCGCCGGCCGGGTAGATCTCGGTCAGCATCAGCACGTCGGCCTGATTGAAAGCCAGGGCGAAGTCGTCCAACAAATGAGCCGTCCGGGTGTAACGGTGGGGCTGGAACACGGCGACCAGGCGTCGCTCCCAGCCGCGCTTAGCCCCGTCCAAAGTGGCTTTGATCTCGGTCGGGTGGTGGCCGTAGTCTTCGACGACCATGATTCCGTTCGGCTCGCCCTTGAGCTCGAAGCGGCGGCCCGTCCCGGCGTAGCTTTCGATCGATTCCAGGATCTGCCCGGGCGGGATGTCCAGGTCCAGCCCCACGGCCACGGCGGCCATGGCGTTGGAGACCATGTGCTTGCCCGGGACGTTGAGCTTCATCGTCCCCAGCGCCCGCCCTTTATAGTGCAGCTCGGACCGGCTGGAGAAGGCCGCGAAGGACAGGTCGCGGGCGTAGATGTCCGACTGGGCCGAGAAGCCGTAGGTGATCATCCGGCGCTCGAGCTGGGGGATGATGCTCTGCAGGTTGGGATCGTCCAAGCAGAGGATGACCGGGCAATAGAAGGGGACCTTGTTGGCGAAGCTGATGAAGTCCTTCTTGATCTCCTCGACCCCTTTGTACTGGTCCAGGTGCTCGGCGTCGATATTGGTCAGGACCGCGATGAAGGGGGAGAGCATCAGGAAGGAGCGGTCGCTCTCGTCGGCCTCGGCCACGAAGAAGTTGCCGGCGCCCAGCCGGGCGTTGGCTCCCAGGGTGTTGAGCCGGCCGCCGACCACGATGGTCGGATCGAAGCCGGCCTTGTCCAGGACGGTGGCGATGATCGACGTCGTCGTGGTCTTGCCGTGCGAGCCGGCCACGGCGATGCCCATCTTCATCCGCATCAGCTCGGCCAGCATCTCGGCCCGCGGGATGACCGGGATCTGGAGGCGGCGGGCCTCCCGGACCTCGACGTTCGCCTCCTTGATGGCGGTCGAGGTGACGACGACGTCGGCGCCGTGGATATTCTCGGCTTGATGGCCCTGGGCGACCTTGGCCCCCAGCTTGGTCAGCCGGAGGGTGGCCTCGTTCGTCCCGACGTCGGAGCCGGTGACTTTGTAGCCGAGGTTGATGAGAACTTCGGCGATGCCGTTCATCCCGGTGCCGCCGATGCCGATCATGTGGATGTGTTTGAGCTTGCGGTAAGTCGGCTTGACCATGGTCACTCCTTGGGTTCGCCGGCCATGAGCGCCAGGCACAAGTCGGCGATGCGACGGGCCGCGTCCGGCCTGGCCAGCGGGGCCAGCCGGTCCTCCATGGCCCTCTGGGCTTGGGGATGGGACAGGAACCGGCGGATGCATTCGGCCAGCCGCAGCGGCGTGAGCTCCGACTCTTCGATCACTTCGGCTCCGCCGGCGGCCCGCAGAGCCTCGGCGTTGGCGGACTGATGGCCCTCGGCCGCCCCGGCGAAGGGAACGAGCAGGGAAGCCCGGCGCGAAGCGATGAGCTCGGCGCAGGTCGTCGCGCCGGCCCGGGCGATGACCAGGTCGGCCCGGCCGAAGCGGGCCGGCATGTCGTCGAAATAGGGCTCTACCACGGCCCGTTCGAAGCGGTTCTCGGCGTAGGCCCGCCGCGTCTCGTTCAACCCGGCCGGGCCGGTCTGGTGGGCGATCTCCAGCCGGTCGGAGAGGTGGGTCAAGAGGGGGAGGGCGTTGGCGACGGCCCGGTTGAGGACCCGGGATCCCTGGCTGCCGCCGAAGACAAGGATCGAAAGCCGGTCGGTCCGGGCTTTGCGCGGCAGAGCCGCGAACTCGGGCCGGACGGGATTGCCCAGGAGGACGCCGTTATTCGGGAACGAGGCCAGCGTCTCTTCGAAGGCCACGACCGCCTTGTCGGCCCGGGCGGCCAGGCGGCGATTGGTGAGGCCGGGCCGGACGTTTTGCTCCATGATCAGGGTGGGGAGGCCCATCCGCGAGGCCAGCCAGACGATCGGGCCCGAGCTGAAGCTGCCCACGCCGACGACCAGGCCGGGCTTGAGGCGCCGCAGGAGGCGGTAGGACTTGAGGAAAGCGGCGGGGAGCCGGACGAGGCCGGCCAGGGCTTTCCAGCCGCCGCCCGCGAGACCCTCGATCGGCAGGGCCACGAAGCGTACGCCCTGGGCGGCCATGATCCGCCTTTCGGCTTCCCGCTTGGATCCGACATGCACGATCTGGAGGTCCGGGTCGATCTCGCGCAGAGCGGCGGCCAAGACCAGAGCGGGATAGAGATGTCCGCCCGTTCCGCCGCCGCTGATGACGATCCGACGCGTCTCCATTAGGCTCCCCGGACCTCGCCCTTGCGCTGGGAGATGTGGAGCAGAATGCCGATGGCCAGGAGGCTGCAGAGAAGCGAGGAACGGCCGAAGGACACGAGCGGCAAAGGCACGCCCTTGGCCGGACTCAAGCCCAGGACAACGGAGACGTTGACCAGGGCCTGGATGGCCAGCAGGAAAGTCATCCCGGCCGCGATGAGCTGGGAGACATAGGTAGTCGCTTTCATCGAGATGGTCAGGCCGCGCCAGACGATGACGGCGAAGAGGCCCAGGATGGCCAGCGTTCCGATGAGGCCCAGCTCCTCGGCGATGACCGAGAAGATGAAGTCGGTGTGGGGCGCCGGGAGGAAGTATTTCTGGGTTCCTTCGCCGAAGCTGGCCCCGAACAGCCCGCCCGCCCCGACGGCCAGCTTGGACTGGGCCACTTGGTAGGAGGCCCGCTGGAGGTCCTTGTTCTTGGTGAAGAACTCCAGGACCCTGACGATGCGGTATTGGGCGACGAGAATGAACATAGCGAACACGGGGATGGAGATCAGGCCGAGGTAGAAGAAGTTCTTCCAACGGAGGCCGCCGATATGGAGGAGCAGGGCACCGATCAGGAAGGTCAGCAGGGCCGTCCCGAAGTCGGGCTCGATCAGAATCAGCAGGACCGCGCCGCCCAGGGCGAAGACGGCCGGCAGGAAGACCTTGAGGTCGTTCGTCCGGTCGCGGGAAGAGGAGATCACCCGGGCCAGGAAGATGATCAGGCTCAGCTTGGCCAGCTCGGAGGGCTGGAAGCGGATGCCCGCGACGATGATCCAGCGGTGGGTGGCGGCCACCTCCGGCATGGTCAGGCAGAGGGCCAGAAGCCCGTAGGTCAGTCCGAGCAGGCCGTAGACGACCCATTTGCTCTCGTAAAAGGGCTTGCGCACGGCGACGAGGATGAGGATCAGGATAAAACCGAAGGCGGCCCCGCCGACCTGATTGAAGGCGAAATGGAACGGCTTGTTGAGCTTGTCGGTGGCGATGGCGCTGCTGGCGTTGAAAACCATGATGACGCCGATCGTGACCAGGATGAGGGCGGCCAGGAAGAGCGTCCAGTCGAATCCGTAGCGTCGGAACATCTCCATGGCTAGGCCTCCTCCCCAACGGCGCCGCCCGCCAGCCGGCGGACTTCGCGCTTGAAGGTCTCGCCGCGCTGCTCGAAGTCGGCGAACATGTCCCAGCTGGTGCAGGCCGGAGCCAGCAGGACGACGTCCCCCGGCCGGGCGGCGGCATAGGCGGCTTCCACCACTTCGCGGTAATCGCGCGCTTCGGCCATCGGGGCGACGCCTTCCAGGGCCCGACGGATCTTGTCCTTGGCCACTCCGACCAGGACGATCGAGCGGACCCGGCCGGCCAGGGCGGGCCGCAGGGGCGCGAAGTCCGTGCCCTTGTCTTTGCCGCCCAGGATGAGGACGATCGGCCGCTCGAAGCTTTCCACAGCCTTGATGGCGGCTTCCACCGTCGTGGCCTTGGAGTCGTTGACGAACTCGACGCCGTTGTGGGTCAGGACCGGCTCCAGCCGGTGGGCCAGGCCGCGGAAGGTCCGGATGGACTCGCGCATCCGGGGCGACGGCACGCCCATCAGGCGGCCGGCCAGGGCCGCGGCCATGACGTTTTCGCGGTTGTGGGCGCCGAACAGGGCGATCTCCGCGACCGGCATCAGCGCTTCCTCGGCTCCCTCGAGCCTGAGGATGATCGAACCGTTGCGGACGAACGCCCCGCGCTCGACCTCGCCGCGGCGGCTGAATCCGACGGCCTGGAAGGGACCGCGGCCGCGGAGGGCCCAGACCCCGGCGTCGTCGGCGTTGAGGACGGCATAATCGTCGGCGCCCAGGCCGGCGATCAGCTTGGCCTTGGCCGCGGCGTATTCCTCGTAGCCTCCGTGCCAGTCGAGGTGATTGGGCGAGAGGTTGAGATAGACGGCCAAGTGGACCTTGAAGCGCTCGATATATTCGAGCTGGAAGCTCGAAATCTCCGTGACATAGACCCGATCCTCCCGACCTTCGCGGATGAACGACAGCAGGGGCGTGCCGATGTTGCCGGCCAGAACCGCGTCCCGCCCGGCCTCGTGGAGGATCTTATGGATCAGCGTTGTGGTCGTCGATTTGCCGTTCGTCCCCGTGATTCCGATCAGGGTGCCCTTGAGGAAGCGGTAGGCCAGCTCGATCTCGGTGATGACGGGGACCCCTTTGCCGCGGGCCTCCAGGATGAGAGCCAGGCGGGGGACGCCGGGGGAGGGGATGATCAGGTCGGCGCCGAAGAAGGTGGCCGGGACGTGGCCGTCGGCCTCGATGACGGCACCCCGGGCGGCGAACCGGTCGGCTGCGGGCCCCATCGCCTCTCGAGGCTTGCTGTCGCTGATCGTCACTCGGGCGCCCTCGTCGAGCAGGAAATCGGCCAGGGCTTCCCCCGTCCGGGCCAGCCCGACGATGACGACGCTGCGGCCGCGAAGCTCCATCCTTACCTCAACTTGAGCGAGGTCAGGCTGAACAGGGCGAAGATGATGCCCAAAATCCAGAACCTGATCACGACTTTCTCCTCGGGCCAGCCGAGGAGCTCGAAATGATGATGCAGGGGGGCCATCCGAAAGACGCGCTTGCCCCCGCTCAACCGGAAATACGAGACCTGGATAACGACCGATAAGAGCTCGATGACAAAAACGCCGGCGACCGTGAAGAGCAGGAATTCCTGCTTGATCAGGATCGAGATCGCGGCCAGGGTGGCCCCGATCGACAAGGCCCCGACGTCGCCCATGAAGATCTGGGCCGGGTGGGAGTTGAACCATAGGAAGCCGAGGCAGGCGCCGGTCAAGGCGCCGCCGAATACGGTCAGCTCGGCGGCCATCGGGACGCGGGCGATGTATAGGTACTTAACGAAGCCGGCGTGACCGGCGATGTAGGTTAAGGCGGTCAGGGCCGTGGCGCTGATCAGGGTCAGCCCGATGGCCAACCCGTCGAGCCCGTCGGCCAGGTTGACGGCGTTGGACGAGCTGACCAGGATGAAGACAATCCAGGGCCAATAGAGCCAGCCCAGGTAGGGCAGCCACTGCTTCAGGATGGGCAGGGAGACGTGGAGATCGAAGGCGCCGGCCCGGCCGAGCAGCATGATGACGCCCCCGAAGGCGATGGCCAGCCCGAACTGCAGGACCAGCTTGTAGCGGGCGATGAGGCCGAGCGAGCGCTTGCGGCTGACCTTGAGGTAGTCGTCCAGCCAGCCGATCGCGCCGAAGGTGATCATCGTGCCCATGGCCAGCCAGACATAGGTATTGCTGAGGTTGCCCCAGAGCAGGGTCGGGATGACGGTGGAGGCGATGATCAGAAGTCCGCCCATGGACGGCGTGCCCTTTTTGGCCAGGTGGGACTGGGGGCCGTCGGCCCGGATCTCCTGGCCGATCTGACGCCGCCGCAGGAGCTTGATCAGCCACGGCCCGGCCAGGAGGCTGATCAGGAGGGCCGTGACTCCGGCCAGGGCGGTCCGGACGGTGATGTAGCGGAAGAGGTTGAAGGCCGAGACGACGCCTCGCAGCGGAGCCAGAAGTCCGTAAAACAAGTCAGGCCTCCTTGAACAGGTCTTTGACGCGGGCGGCCGCGGTTTCGGTCCGCATGCCCCGCGAGCCCTTGACCAGGACGAGATCGCCCGGCCGCAAAATTCCGGCCAGCGCCTCTGCGGCGAGATCGCTTGTCTCGACGTTTCGGACCGCCGCCGGATCCATCCCGCCCGCCACGGCCGCCTCGGCCAGATGCCGGGAGCGCGGCCCGATGGTGATCAGAACGTCCCAACCCGCGGCGGCGGCGATGCGGCCGGCTTCCTCGTGGAATCCGTCTTCGCCGGGGCCAAGTTCGAGCATGTCCCCGAGAATCGCCACCCGGCGCGCGGCCGGGAGGCCGGCCAGCCCTTGCAGGGCCGCCGCCAGAGCGGCGGGATTCGAATTGTAGGAGTCGTCGACGAGGATCCCACCCCCGGCCAGTCGGATCCAGCCGCCGCGGCCCGGCGCCGGATGGAGCCCGACCACGGCCGCCGCGATCTCTTCCGGCGGGACGCCCAGGGCATGGGCGGCGGCGGAAGCCGCCAACGCATTGGACAGGTAGCCGTCGGTCAGGAAGCCGAGCCGGCAGGGGACCGTTCGGGTCCCGAGCCGCAGGCGGAAGCCGTAACCGTCGAAACCGCGGCGGACGACGTCTTCCGCCCCGACCTCGACGTTTCCGCCCCGACCGAAGAGGATAGTCCGGCCGTTTCGGGCGGCCGCGCGGCGGCGAAGCTGTGGGTCGTCGCCGTTGATGACGGCGGCGCCACCGGATTTGAGGCCTTCGACGAGCTCCCACTTGGCCGCGGCGATCCGCTCCAGCGAGCCCAGGAACTCGAGATGGGCGGGATTGACGTTGGTGATGACGGCGACGTCGGGGGGGGCGATCGAGGCCAGGATCCGGATCTCGCCCGCGGCCCGCATGCCCATCTCCAGGACGGCGGCCGTATGGTGGGGCTGAAGGCCGAGGATCGATAAGGCCAACCCGAGGTGGTTGTTGAAGTTCCCCCCGGACTTGAGGACGTCGAAGCGGCGGGCCAGAATGGCTGCCGTAAATTCCTTGGTCGTCGTCTTGCCGACGCTCCCGGTCACGGCGACGACTTTGACCGGCCGCTCGGCCAGGACCGACCGGGCCAGGGCTTGCAGGGCCTGCACGGTGTCGGGGGTGCGGATCAGGGCGAATCCGGCCGGCAGGCCGGCGACGGGGCGGGAGACGACGGCGCCGACGGCGCCGCGGGCGGCCGCGTCGGCCGCATAGTCGTGGCCGTCCCGATCGGCCACGACGGCGAAGAAGAGGTCGCCGGGCCGGACCAGTCGCGAGTCGACGACGAATCCGGCGGCGACCGCCTCGCCCGAGCCCTGCAGGAAGTTCCCGCCTGTCGCGGCGGCGATCCGGTCCAAACGTAGAGCGGCCATGTCAGCGCGACCCCATGGAGCGCAGGATCTCCCGCGCCGTTTCGACGTCGCTGAAAGCGTGCTTGCGGCCACCGATCTCCTGGTAGGTTTCGTGGCCCTTGCCGGCGATGATGACGATGTCGCCCCGCCTGGCTTCGCTTAAAGCCTTGGCGATGGCTTCGCGCCGGTCGGGGATCAGGGCGTATGGACCCGCCCCGGCCTTATGCAATCCCTTCTCGATCTCTTTCAGAATGACCAGCGGGTCTTCGGATCGGGGATTATCCGAGGTCAGATAAATTCGATCCGCCAGCTCGGCGGCCGCTTCGCCCATGCGCGGGCGCTTGCTCCGGTCGCGGTCGCCGCCGGCGCCGAAGACGACCGCTAAATGCGCGGGCTTGAGCTCCCGGGCCGCTTCCAGGATGCTGCGCAACGCGGCGTCGGTATGGGCGTAGTCGACATAGACATGGAAGCCCAGGCTGTTGTCGACCCGCTCGAACCGCCCGGGCACCTGGCTCATCGCCGCGATGCCGTCGCGGATGATCGTGGCCGGGATGCCCAGGGCCAGGGCGGAGGAAAAGGCGGCCAGAATGTTATATAGGTTGTGCTTGCCCGAGAGGGGAGACGCGATCGCGACCTGGCCTCCGGGGAAACGAATCAAAGCTTCGATTCCCAGTCCGTCGAGCTTGGGCCGCTCGGCCCGGACCAGGGCCGACGGGCTGAGCCCGAATCCGATCGTGGTCATCGGGAGCTCGGCGATCAGCCGTTGGCCCCAAGGATCGTCATCGTTGACCACGGCCGTCCTCTTGCTCTTGTCGTTGAGAAAGAAGAGCTTCTTCTTGGCCTCGAAGTAGTCTTCCATGGTCAGGTGGTAATCGAGATGGTCGCCGCTCAGGTTTGTAAACACGGCTACATCGAACCCGATCCGGGAGACCCGCTTGCGGTCCAGGGCGTGGGAGGAGACCTCCATGACGCAATGGGTGACGCCCGCTTCCAGCATCTCGGCCAGCATTCGCTGCAGATCGGGGGCCTCGGGGGTCGTCCGCACGGCCGTCCGGACGACTCCGGGCCGGCGGTAGTTGATGGTGCCGATGACCCCAACCGTGAACCCGGCTTTCTCCAGGATCGCCTCGAGCAGATAGGTCAGGGTCGTCTTGCCCTTGGTCCCCGTGATCCCGACGAGCTTGAGCCGACGGGCCGGGTGACCGTAGAAATTGGCCGCGCCAAGGGCCAGGGAGTCGCGGGGATCGAAAACCTGGATCCAGGCCGCCGTCGTCCCTTCAAGCCCGCCCTCGGGCTGGGGCCGGTCGGACAGGATTGCGGCCGCCCCTCGTTTGAGCGCATCGGGGATGAAGTCGTGGCCGTCCTTCTTCTCGCCCTTGAGCGCGGCGAAGAGGGCGCCGGGAACGACTTCGGCCGAGGCATAAGCGATCGCCGTGATCTCGATATGCGGATCGCCGGCCAGGGACAGAACCGGGACTCCTTTAAGGACGTCTTCCAGGATCATCGGGAACCGTCCTTCCGCAGGCCGGCGACGAGCAAGCCGGCCGGCCGGCGCGGCGCGATGCCGAGGGTCAGCAGGACCCGGCGGGCGATCTCCCGGAAGACGGGGGCCGCGACTTGGCCGCCGTAGTGCTCTTCGGTTTGGGGGTCATAGAGGATGACGACCATGGCGAGCTGGGGGCTTTCCGCCGGCGTGAAGCCCACGAACGAGGCGATATGGCGCTTGGTTGAATAGGCTTTGGCCGCCGGGTCGTAGATCTGGGTGGTGCCCGTTTTGCCCGCCGCGGTGTAGCCCTCGGCCAGGGCTTCCTTGCCCGTCCCTTCGACCACGACCCGCTTCAGGATGCCGACGAGCTTCTCGCACGAGGCTGCCGACAGGACGGTGGCGAAGGTCTCCGCGTCCCGGCGCGGCCGACCGCCCTGGATCCACTTGACGATGCGGGGCGGCACAAGCCGGCCCCGATTGGCCACGATGTTGACGGCCTGCAGGAGCTGGAGAGGCGTGACGGAGATTTCGTAGCCGATCGAGAGCGAGGCCTGGGATCGGCGGCTCCATTCGGCCACCGGCCGGAGGGAGCCCGGTTCTTCGCCCGGCAGCTCGATGCCCGTCCGGCGGCCGAAGCCGAAGGCCCTGATCACGGCTTCGAACGCGTCCGGGTCGAGGCGCCGACCGACTTGGATGGTGCCGACGTTGGAGGAATGAATGATGATGCCGGGGAAGTCGAGGATCCCGAACAGCTTGTGGTCGCGGATGGATCCGCCGGGTAGGGCGATGGCCCCTTCCCCGCAGTCGAAGGTCTCGGAAAGGCCGACCGCCCGGGACTCGAGGGCGGCGGCGGCGGTGACGATCTTGAAGGTCGAGCCGGGCTCGATGGTGTAACGGATGGCCCGGTTGAAATCGGCTTCCGGCGTTTTGGAGAAGAGGTTGGGATCGTAGGCCGGGGCCGTGGCCATGGCCAGGATATCGCCCGAGCCGGGGTTGGACACGATGACCGTGCCCCAGGCCGAGCGGGTCGAGGCGACGGCCCGCTCGAGCTCCGTCTGGGCGATGTATTGGATCGTTTCGTCCAGGGTCAAGGTCAAGTCGCGACCGATCTCGGGCTCCTCCAGGACTTCGTAGTCGTACTCGCGCTGCCTGGCGTCCTGCAGGATGATGGCTTTGCCCGGCTTGCCCATCAGGATGGCATTGAACTTGGACTCGATCCCGGCCGCCCCTTCGCCGCTGGCCTTGACGCCTCCGAGGACATGGGCCGCCTGCCGGCCGAGCGGGTAGTAGCGCTTGGTCTCCTCCCAGCTATTGATCCGGAGATGGTCTGATTGAACCTGGGCGGCCAGAGCCGGATCGGCCTTTCGTTTGAGCCAGATACGGCGGGCGCCATGGGCCAATTGACTTTGGAAACGGGCCAGGTCCTCATTGCTGAGCTCGAGCTTCTCCCGCAGGCGCTTGATGGGTTCGTAGCGGACGGCCAGAGGCTCTTGGATATTGGGATCATAATAGATCGTCCGGGCGGGGAGGGTGGCGGCCAGGATGCGGCCGTTGCGGTCATAGATCGTGCCGCGCCGAGCTTGGATCTCGTCCGCCTGTTGGTTCTGGGCCGCGACTCTCTCGACGGCTCGGCCGTGGCCGAAGACCTGAAGCTCGACGAGGCGGCCGACCACGACCAGGAGCCACAGGAAGCAGATGAAAGCGGACACCCGGATGCGGCGCCGGGCTTTCTTCCGGTAGAGATCCTGGACGAGGTTGGCGGCCATCGTTCAGCGCTCCTCGACGACGATCTGATCCGGCCGCGGTTCGGCCAGCCCGAGGCTCTGGCGGGCGATCCGATCGACCCGGTCCAAGGCCAGCAGGGCGGCCTTGCGGGTCTCCAGCCGGCTGACCTCTTCGCCCAAGAGCTTAAGCTGGGCCTCGAGGGTCGTTGTGCGCAAGCCCAAACGATGCTTCTCGTTGATGTGCCAGAGATAGAAGAACAGGACGGAGATCACGAGGAGGGCGATCGCGATCCAGACGACGATCTCGCGCGGCGGGTGGGGCTTGCGGACCATCATCGCCGCTCCGCCGCCCGCAGCTTGGCCGACCGCGATCGCGGGTTGCGCGCCACCTCCGCCTCGGAGGGCGTGACCGGCTTGCGGGTCAGGATATCGATCAGGGGAGAGCCGGAAGCGGCGTCGGCCAGCTTCAGGAAGGTATGCTTGACGATGCGGTCTTCCAGCGAGTGGAAGGAGATGACGACCAGGCGGCCGCCGGGCGGCAGGAGCCGCAGGGTCGACTCGAGGAAGGCGTCCTGGTTCTCGAGCTCGTTGTTGACCTCGATCCGAAGCGCCTGGAAGACTTTGGAGGCCGGGTGGATCTTGCCCTTTTGGGGGATCCAGTGGCAGACCTGCTCGACCAGCACCCGCAGCTCGGTCGTGCTCTCGAGCGGTTTGAGGCGGCGGGCCGAGGCGATGGCCCGGGCCAGCTTGTGGGCCTGCCGGAGCTCGCCGTAGTCTCGGAAGATCTGGGCCAGCTTGATCTCGGAGGCCTTCTCCAGGATCTTGGCGGCGCTCATCTTGGCCCGCAAGTCCATGCGCATGTCGAGCGGGCCGTCCACCCCATGGCTGAAGCCGCGCTCCGGGGAGTCCAATTGGAAAGAGGACATGCCCCTATCGACGAGGACGCCGCGGACGCGCTTGAAGTCGATCTCGATTTCGGGTAGGTTGCGGTAGTCGCTGAGATAAAGCGTCACCCGGTCGCCGAACGGCTCGAGCCTCTGCTGGGCGATGCGGATGGCCTGCTCGTCGAGATCCAGGCCGACGATCTCGGCTTTGGGGTTGCGGCGCAGGATCTCGAACGAGTGGCCGCCCAGGCCCAGGGTGCAATCGACGTAGAGGCCGGGGCGGTCGCCGGCCAGCTTGTCCAGCGATTCGTCGAGGAGGACAGGTATATGCTCGGGTCGGCTCATTCCGGCTTCCGGACGGGCCCGAGCGAGGCGAAGCGGTCGATCTCATCCCCGGTCAGGGGATGCTGATCGAGCCGGGCCTCCAGGCGTTCGGCGTCCCAGACCTCGAGATAGTTGTTGAGGCCCACGACCTTGACCTCGGCCCGCAGGCCCGTCTTCTCGCGAAGGCGGGGCGGGATGAGGACGCGGCCCTTGGCGTCGATTTCGCCTGGACAGCCGCGGCCGTGGGCGTTCAAGAAGAACTCGCGGTAGCTGGAACGAATGAACGCCATCTGGATCTCGGAAGTGCCCGTCATCTCTTCCCAAACGGGAAGGGGGAAGATCCGGACGGATTCGTTTTCGAGGGAGGTGATGAAAAGACGAGGGCCGTACCGACCTTCGAGCAAGGTCCGGAACCGTTCTGGAATTTTCAGACGGCCGGCTTTGTCGAGGGTGGCCTCATAGCTCCCGATAAACTTCTCTTCGCCCATTTCTTCCCAGTAGATCCCATTTCGAACTCAATATAGCCCCCATTTTTTTCCAAGTCAAGGGAAATTTTCCGTTTTTTAGGGATATTTTTGGGCCCATCCGGGTCTAAAAAGTGCCGAAAAATCACCTTGAGTGGGATTCAAGGTTAAAACTACGGCTGTTTGGCGGCGGGCGAGCCGTCTTGGGACTTATTCGGCCGTTTGGGCTAGCTTTCTTCGGGCGCGATGTCCGTCTTTTCCAGAAGACCCTTGGCGGCTTCCAAGTCCTCCGCCTTGACCATGATCTTGATCTCGCCCATGCCGTCCGTGGTGAAGACATGGACGAAGGGGGCGACTATGGTCTGGTAGATGCATTCGATGCCGTTGCTTTCCAGGTAGCTTTTGATGACGTCGGCCTCGGCCAGCCCCCAGACGTGGGTGACTTCCCTGAGATCCAGGTTTTGCGGGTTGGGCGCATCGGGGCCGTTGCTATGTTCGTCCATGGGTCCCTCCTCGCGGGAGCGGCGGGCCGGTCTTGCGGGCTCGGCCCGATTTGTATCGGTAATAATCGGCCAGGATTTGGGCGTGATCGAAGGCTAATGGGGCCGGTAGGGTTCGCCGTGTGAACACGGCCGCCAGGCGGGCGTCGTCGCCCCCCTGGGGGGTGCCTTTGGCCTTGGCCAGGAAGACGGTCGAGATGGTGTGCTTGCGAGGGTCGCGGGCCGGGTCGGAGTAGGTGTGGAACTGGCCCAGCAGCTTGACCAGGAGTCCCGTCTCCTCCTTTGCTTCGCGGACGGCGGCCTGCTCCAGCGTCTCGCCGTATTCAACGAACCCGCCGGGCAGGGCCCAGCCGGGGGGATAGTGGCCTCTTTTTATTAGAATGATCCCGGGGCGCTTCCGCGCATCCTCGATCTCGATGATCAGATCGATGGTCGGGGCGGGGTTTCTATAGCGGGGCATGGAATGGAATCCGTTATTCATTTTATCCGACATTGGCCCGCCGATCAACGCGCCGACTGTACATCTGTCCACTTTCAGGG
Organism: Candidatus Aminicenantes bacterium; assembly: GCA_026393855.1. Classification (NCBI taxonomy): domain Bacteria; phylum Candidatus Aminicenantota; species Candidatus Aminicenantota bacterium. The sequence goes on along the minus strand of JAPKZJ010000069.1, from coordinate 525 downwards.
ACAGCAGGGGCTTCCGATCTGATTTCTGCCCCTGGAGGCGCTTGGCATAGTCCTTGCATGCCTATATAATGACAGAAGCGGAAGGAGTCTGATCATGACGCCTAAAAGAGTCCTGTTCTTGATCTCGGCAACCCTGGCTCTCGGCGTCTTGGCCGGAGCCGGCGAGGTCTACCAAATCGTCAACGGGCCGAAGGATTTTTATTTCGGCCATATCAGCCTGACCGATATCCGTAACGACGCGATGGACCCGGTCGTTCTGCGCGACGGCGCCAAAACGCCTGAGCCGGCCAGCCTGAACCTCCCCGTGGGGCCCGGAGATATCATCCGGACTTCCAAAGAGCGGCGGGTGGAGATCCAGTTCGACAACGCCACCGTCGTCCGCCTTGATACGGACTCCGAGCTCAAGATCGAGACCATCCTGGCCCAGGGCCTCAGCTCGACCAATAAGATGACTAATCTTGTTCTGGCCAAGGGTCGGATGTTCATCATGTACATGCAATACAACAGCCGGGAGCTATTCCAGGT